>NZ_JAKUFY010000024.1:0-61926 GCF_022663675.1 Bacillus cereus group sp. BfR-BA-01355 | reverse complement strand
AAACGACAAGGCCTGACTGCGTTCTTCCCTGCATCGTCAGTTCATAAATGTATAACGCTGGCTCTTCGTCTTGAATGAACACTTCTTCTCGTATAAATCGATTTAAATTTTCACCCGCTTTTTCATATACACGATCATCGTACGGTGAAAGTGCCGGGTCTAAATCAATTTCTGCTTTATCAACATGCAAGAAAGAATATGGATTCCCTTTTACAACTTCCCTTGCCTCTTCACTATTTAATACGTCATACGGTAAAGCTGCCACTTGTGCCGCTTTTTCCTCTACTGGACGAATGGCCCGAAACGGTCGTATTTTTGCCACATTCCTCTCTCCTTTACACAATCATTCGAACGGCTACAACACCTGTAATTTTGCTTATATTTTCTACAATATTCTCTTTTATTATATCATCAATTCCGTTATCGATATCAATCATTGTGTATGCCCAAGAATGTTTACTACGATTAATCATATCGGCAATATTAATATGATGTTCCGCTAAGCATCCTGTAATTTGCCCTACCATATTCGGGACGTTTTGATGCATAATTGTAATTCGTTTCTTTCCGATATACGGCAATTCTACGTTTGGATAATTTACTGAATTACGAATATTTCCTGTCTCTAAATATTCACGTAATTGGCGCGCTGCCATGAATGCACAGTTTTCTTCTGATTCGGACGTAGATGCACCAAGGTGAGGCGTCGCTGTTACATTTTTCATCTTTATCACATTTTCATTCGGGAAGTCTGTTACGTAATGCGTAATAACATCTTCTTCTAACGCTTTTTGAAGAACATTTTCATCTACAAGTTCTCCTCTTGAGAAATTGAATAAACGCATACCTTTTTTCATCTTCTCTATAGCGTGTTCCCCAATAATTCCCTTCGTTTGATTTGTAAGAGGAATATGAAGGGTAATATAATCACACGTTGCAAAAATTTCATCAAGGCTAAATGCTCTTTGCACATGTGTAGAAAGACGCCAAGCTGTTTCAACTGAAATATAAGGGTCATATCCAATAACGTCCATCCCTAACGCTAACGCATCGTTCGCAACTAAAGCACCGATTGCGCCAAGACCAATTACACCTAGACGTTTTCCTGCAATTTCTGATCCAACGAATTGTTTTTTTCCTGATTCAACAAGCTGCGGTACTTCTTCACCCTCTAAATTTTTCGTCCAGCTTACACCGTTAATAATGTTACGTGAAGACATAATAAGGCTGGCGATAATAAGTTCCTTTACTGCATTGGCATTCGCTCCTGGTGTATTAAATACTACAATCCCTTTTTCTGTACATCGCTCGACAGGAATATTATTTACACCAGCGCCAGCTCTTGCAATCGCCTTTAAGTCTTTTGAAAACTCTTCTTGATGTAAAGAGTAGCTACGAAGCAAAATTCCATCTGGATGATTGATTCTATCTCCTACTTCATAACGTTCTTCAGTAAAAACTTGCAAGCCTTTTTCTGCAATTTGATTTAACGTTTGAACACGAAACATATCCCCATCTCCCTATCTATTCTCAAGCTCAAATTCCTTCATATAATCTACTAATTGCTGTACACCGTGTACTGGCATCGCATTGTAAATACTTGCACGCATACCACCGACTGAGCGATGTCCTTTTAACGTAACAAGGCCGCGTTCTTTCGTTTTTTGTAAAAACTCATTGTTCAGCTCTTCTGACGGTGTTGTAAACGGAATATTCATAAGTGATCGATACGCAGGGTCAACTGGTGAAGTAAACAATTTAGATTCATCTAAAAAATGATAAATAAGTGAAGATTTCATTTTATTTTGTTCTTCAATCGCAGATACTCCGCCTTGCTCTTTCAACCACTCTAGTACAAGTTTTGTTACGTAAATACTAAAGGATGGCGGTGTATTATATAAGGAGTTATTTTTACTGTAAGTTTCATAATTTAACATTGTCGGACAAGAGCGATCTGCTCCCCCAATTAAATCTCTTTTTATAATAGCAATCGTTAAGCCCGCTGGCCCTAAATTCTTTTGCGCTCCCGCATATATAAGACCAAACTTCGAAACATCATATCGTTCTGATAAAATATTTGAGGACATATCCGCAACGAGCGGCACTCTTTCTATATGTGGAATATCCACATATTTTGTCCCCTCAATTGTATTATTCGTTGTAATATGTACATAATCTAGTTTTTCATCGCTTAGTAAACCGTCCAGTTTAGGAATCGTAGTAAACTTCTCTTGCTCGGAAGAAGCAATCACTTGTACTTCCCCAACTTTTTCGGCTTCTTGCAGTGCCTTTTTAGACCATGAGCCAGTTAGTACGTATCCAGCTTTTTTATACGTATTCATTAAGTTCAGTGGTATCATAGAAAATTGTAATGACGCACCGCCTTGTAAAAATAAAACATCATACTCATCAGGGATGCTCATTAATTCACGAAGTAAGTTACTCGCTTCCTCTATAATACTTTGAAAATAAGAAGATCGATGACTCATTTCCATAATAGACATGCCTGTCCCGTTATAATTTACAAGCTCCTTTTGCACTTTCTCTAAAACTGGCAAAGGGAGTATTGATGGTCCTGCTGAAAAATTATAGACTCTCTCCATTACCCTCATAACCTCCCTATTTCTCATTTTTATTAATTTTTAAACTTTCTGAATTATAACCCAAAATATAATACGTGGTCAATTTGTTTTCTATTATTACGGCGCAAGACGCAATGGAATCGCTTGCATGTGCAAACTATTTTTATAAACATACAAAAAAGTGTTAAGTACATAATCGTACTTAACACTCTAGTAATAAAGTATAATTGCTAATTGTCCGTGAAGAACCGATCAAAAATTTGATAAATAGCAGAAAGACCAATGAGCCAATAAATAGTGTCCACAAGCGCCGGCATAGAACCAAACCATTTCTCAACTACATTGTAATCTAACGCTACAAACAACCAATTCAAACCGCCGAGAATCACCAAAATTACTGTAAGGTAAGACAAAAATTTCATTATGATTGCCCCCTAGGTGATAAGATGGTGAAAGGCCTTTCACTAGAAATATATGTAGTAATCTTTAAAACTTACCTATTTTATAAAAATTATTTTCGGTACCACCCGTTAATAACTGCCTCTGCTTCTTTACTATGTATTTGATACGCATGTGTACTATCATTAGAGCCAATAAACCAAATTGAAAAACCTTTAAAATATGGTTTCGGTTCTAATACATCGCGGTAAGCACGCCATCCATTTAATTGTACATCTTTTGAAAACACATTTGAAACATCTGGATTCCACGGATTTTGTAATCCAAGTTCACGCGCCGGAACGTTAAACCCACCGAAGTAAACTGGTTTTCCTGTTGCATTATGTAATTGTTCCAATTGCTGAACAACATTTTGTCCACGATTATACACTGTCGTCGCAAATAAACTTTTCTTTACTTCTTCATATGTTGGATTTCTTTTTCCTGAAACTTCAAACCAACTATCAATACTTACAATATCCACCTTTTTTAAATACGGACGATTGATTTTCTCTTTAAACTTCGCTTCATAAGAAGGGTCCCAGCTTGCTGTTAACCACCAGTTCATTTGATACAAAACATTTCCTTTATACTGATTACGAACAAAATCAATTGTATCGCTCCAGTATCCTTCTGCATACTCCATATTCACGAAATTAGAAGCAATCTTTAGTCCATACACATTGTATTTACTTGTAATGGAATTAAAAATATCTTGCAGAATAACCGTCTTCCAATTCCAGAAGAAATCATTAATGTTACTTGGGTTCCATTCTGTCTCTCCAACATTCCCCTGCTGAATATACGGGAACGGTTCCACTATAACTTGAATATTACGCTTTAATAATTCTTGAATTAAAATAATAGCTTGTTGCTTTTGCGCTTGATTAATTACCATGTTAGTAGAAGTCACATTTGGGATATCTACCTGAATCGGTACATTTACTGTATTTAAATTTAAGCGCTCCACATCCGCTAATACTTTCGCTACATTTCCAACTTCCCATACTGTTACGTTTCCTGATTTGATTTTTCCAGATTGAACAGTATTTACATCTGCCTGTACATTTCCTTGAAAACAAAAAGAAAACAACATAATAAACACTCCTAAAAAACTTATTAAACTCTTATTTTTCTTCACAACTTTCCCCCTATAATTTTTGGCTTTCTTGATTATTTTATACAACGTTTCATATATATTCCACAAAAAATCCAATAAATTTTTATTGATAAAAATGCTATTCATCCTTTATTCACATCTTACTCATACTAAGCCCCTAAAAATAGTAAGATAAATAAAAAAGGAACGGATTTCCGCTCCTTTTTTATCTTTTTACGATTATCAATCCATTTCCCTTTTAGGCTCTACCAACATGATGTGGGATTCCTTTTCAGTGAAAGGTTTATGCTCAACGCCTCTCGGGACAATAAACATCTCGCCCTTAGAAATTTTCACCTGTCCATCACGGAAATCGATGAACATCTCCCCTTCAAGCACAATAAATAGCTTATCCGTATCAGGATGCTCATGCCATATAAAATCTCCATTAGCTTTAAAAAGCTGAATTTGATCATCATTCATTTCACCAATCACTCGTGGATACCAATAATCGTTAATTTTAGATAACTCGTCATTTAGTTTAATAGGTTGGTAATGGATAATAATCCCTCCTCATTTTTAACTTCCACTATATTACAATAATCTAAGTAAAAAAGTCGTCATTACGCTTAAAAAGAAAATGCTCCGGCCAGAACTTTTCATTCAGATAGTACAAAGGAGTGATTTCAATGAAAGTTCTTTCAATCCAATGTTTCCTTTAACTCTCCATAAGTATAGAACAGTGATTTTCAAATAAGAATGGACCCCTGTTGACATTAGTATGGATTATTGATGAACTTCTCGCGATATTTAGTAGGCGAAATGCCAACTCGCTTCTTGAAAACTCTACTAAAATAAAAAGGGTCTGCAATTCCAACAGCCTGCGAAATTTGTTGTACAGGCACACCACTTGTACATAACATTTTTTGGGCCATCTTTATACGATAGTTCAATAAATATTCTGCTGGCCCCATACCTGCATGCTTTCTAAACACGTAAGAAAGACGATTTCGATTAACATTATTTTGTTCTGTAAGCGTATGTATTGTAATATCTTTATAATAGTATTTGCGAACGTAACTAGATATTCGTTCGAATAAAGTATGCGACTCATAGTTGTTTTCTCTATTGACAACACTTAATAAAGCTTCATTCAACGCTTCGCGAAACAGCATTTCGGTCTGAAGCATCGAAATGCCTCCACGCTGATTATACACATCCCAAAGACGCATAAGTAATTCGACAAGACGAGGAGATTGTCCTGTTAATAATTCAAAATGCTGATGAGTAAAGCCAGAGTCTTCTCGTTCTGGATTGCTTATCTGATATAAAACAAGAATATATTCCCAGTTTATTTCACCAAGCATTTTATGGGCTAATGTCATTTTTGCACCCCCATGTATAACTTTTCCTGGGGAAAGGATATACGGCGTACCATTAAATTGAAATTGCGTCTTCCCTGTAAGTGGAAATACAAATCCTGGGAAAGAATCTGTAGACTCAGCACAAGGCACACCTGGATTTTTAGCATAACGATATACTCCTTCTACTCGGAAAGGATTATTGGCAAGATACTCTGCTAACTCATTCACGTCCAACTTCACAATGCACGCCTCATTTCAATAATAGTTTTCTTGTAATTCGCGAGATTAATTGGTGTACATTCTGGGCAACGCTAAACTAAAAATAGTACATACGACTTAACAAGATCTGGTTATTAACCTATAAATATATTGTTTTTCATTTATTGACAAAAGTATCCTCCCTATATTATTGATAATGATTTTCATTGTAGTTTGATAAAAAAACATTTGTCAAGTTGGATGGCTTAGAAAAATGACGAAACAAGGGGTACAGAGGGACCGTTCTGTTGCAAATAATACCTGGTCTTTGTTAACTAATTCCCCTCAAAACTGGAATAATCATGTTAATAGTTGTAATGGCTTTATTTGTTACAGCACTTGCAGCATGTGGAAATAATCGTAATCCTGAAGAAGTTGCTACAGCGTATTTCGAAGATGGAAACAGCCTACTATCAAATTAAATGATAGTAGGCTGGCTGTTAAAATTATTTAAGAACTGGGTTATGTTCTAAATGATAAGCTTTCATTATCAAAAAGATTATTACTAGTCCCTCCACAAACAAAAACACCCTATCACTTCGGTTCTAAATTTAGCACCTTCCCCTCTATTCCCTCCGTATTCAATGTAGTCGTATGATACGTTCCACTTACCCAATCATCTATTTGATCATGATACCAATCACTTCTAAAATGTCCCGATTGTCCTGGTCCCACTATATGATAACCGTTTGACATATCTTTCGTATCAATAATGAATCTCCAAGACGCTCCGTGATTTACAATGCCGTTATCGCCGTAACTCGCTGCTTGCACGGTAACTTGACTTCCGCCAATCGGGACTGGTTTCTCACGATTAAAAGCGAGTAGTGCTAACATACTAGATGATTTTGAAATTGGATGTGTAAAAGCGAGTTGATGGTAATCGCCCCACTTCCACTCTCCAACATCCGGTCCATATTCCTTCTGCAATTTCTTCATTACATTCTCGTACGATGTATGCACAACTTTTGTGAAACCTCCGTACTTCGTAAACCACGCGCTATTTTCTCCCGCTACTTCTTTTCGAATCAATTCATCAACAACTTGTGACTTCCCTTCAAATAACTTCATTACATCTTTCGGTATTTCTTTTGAAAATAACGTATTTGAAATCTCTTTCATTAATAAATAGAATATTAATGGTGCCGGTTCATCTTTACTATCGTAAAAATTCCACTTTGTTAATTGGTTTACGCCTTCTTTCTCTACCTCATTTAAAGATGCTTTATTTAACTCTTTTAAAAATATAGGAGTAAACTCTTTCCCGTATAAATTCTTTTGATCCATCTGTAACTCTTCTAAATCTTTCACCGTATACTTTTCCTTCTCTTGTAAAAATTCTTGAATACGCATTTGCCTATATGGCTGCGCCCACGTATTGCTAATATGATACGGATAATCATCATCAACAATTTTATTATTCGCAGTTGAAATAAACCCTTGTTTTGGATTGATTACTTTTGGAAGTTGATTAAACGGGATATACCCTTCCCATTCATATTCATCTGTCCATCCTGGAACAGGTAAGCTACCATCTCCTTTTTTACGCACTGGTATATTTCCATTCGCTTTATAAGCAATTGTGCCGTCGTTTGATGCAAACACAAAGTTTTGGGTTGGTGTATGAAACTCTTGAAGAGCGGTTTCAAACTCATTCCAGTCTTTTGCTTTGTTCATATTTAATACAGCTTTTAACTCAGCTGACGGTTCTAAAGCTGTCCATTTCAAAGCAAATACTGTTTTCGTTTTCTCCTTCCCCTTATTCGCAAACTCTGAAATTACTGGTCCATGCCTCGTAATCGTAACGTTATAAGGAATTGTCTTCCTGCCTTTTACTTTAATAGACTCGTCAACAACGGTAGCTTTCTCCCATTTGTCGTTATACAGAAATTCATTTTCATTATTAGGATTTCTCTTCTCAATATATAAATCTTGCACATCAGGCCCCGTATTCGTAACGCCCCACGCTATTTTTTCATTATGGCCTAATATAACACCTGGTACTCCAGCGAAAATAACGCCACTCACATTTAAACCTTTCATTTCAAGTCGCGTTTGATACCAAATAGAAGGCGTCGCAAGAGATAAATGAGGATCATCTGCTAAAATCGGCTTACCTGACGCACTCTTCTCACCGCTCACAACCCAGTTATTACTACCGTTAAACTCCGGCGGAATTATCGTTTTTGAAAAACTTTGTGCTACGTCCACATTTGTATTTTTCAGTTCAGCTAGCAATCTAGGGGCATCTTTCGGATATGCAGGAAATAGCTCATTCGCTTGCTCTTTCGGAAGATTTTTCAGCGCCCAATATCGAAATGCCTGTCCGTGCCAATGTCCTCCTAAGTCAAACGCCATATACTTCCCGATCGTTAAAGTATCAACAATTGACCACTTAGCAGGTTCATAACCTAATATAGTAAACTCAACTGGTAATTTCTTTTCCGCTTTCGCCTCGCGTATAAAAGCGTTCACCCCATCAGCAAATGACTGCAGGGCATATTTTGCTTCTCCATCATATTGACTAACTGAAGCTTCTGCCGCTCGCCGTAAACCGAGTGTTCGAAACAATTTATCTCGGTCAACAGCTGCTTCCCCAACAACTTCACTTAACATACCAGAAGCTTGTCTTCTACTTAAATCCATTTGAAACAACCGATCTTGCGCTTGTACATATCCTTGTGAAAAATATAAATCATGTGCATTTTCCGATCTAATATGCGGTACACCTTTACTATCACGCTTCACTGTAACAGCATGTTGTAAATCCTCTAGCTTTATCGTTCCATCTATCTTTGGCATAGATTTCAGCGTATATATGTTCAAAAAAATCACAGCGGAAATAACTAAAAAAAGAACGATACTACTAGCCCAAATAAAAATTCTTTTTCCCCTTTTTCGTTTCTTCTTTATAACGACTTCCATATAACCACCCCTTTCTCACACTATTCGCTTCTATAGTAAAAGAACCTTTTAGACTAGAAAAAATCCTTATCCAAACTATGGATCATACAAACCGAATACTTCTCTCCTATGGATTCCTTCACTAAAATCTACTCGTTCTTTCTTACACCAATTCCTCAAAATCCCCTTCACATAAGCTAACGTTTTCTTATTATTTTCAAACGCAATTTTAAGTGCCTCTAACACTTTCTCTCCAGAAAGTCTTTGTATCCAATTCTTCAATTCCTTCACAATATACGGGGATAAACTACTAATATTTTGTTCATAAAACTTATAAACTTCACTATTTGGAACGCCCTCTTCTATGGTTTCTATCTCTTCCTCTTCTTTTTTCTCTTCAATAACTACTTGTGAACTACTATTATCCTCTTCTTCTGGCATACCAAAATACTGCAATAATAATGGAATCGTGTATTCTTCTTCAAGGCATTTACGTAAAAATATATGTATGAACTCATTACTTTTTACAGTCTTTAACTCACGTAATACGCACTTCTCCACATTCGTATTTGAAATAGGGTTATAGTGTAACCAGTTTATTATGAATACCTCTTTCGTTTTCGTATCATATAGAATCTTTCCATACTCAACAAACCTGTTTAGCAGCTTCTCAACAGTCTCCATACTATAACCTGTTTCAAGCTCTGCCACACGCTTCGGTAATATGTAAATACCACATTGCTTTGTTTTCGTACCAGTTAACAAATATATGTAAAAATAACGCTCCTCTGGCGTTAAATCTAATATGAATTCATCTTGCCAAAAGTTCACCTGCACATTACGGTATACCGCCATATGTTTCCCTCCACTCTTTGCTAGTAAATAGGAAAATTTTAATCCTTCATTATAAAGATAGGCATGCGGGAATGGTTTTGGCATTCGAATTACAATTTTTTTACTACTACAACGCCGGTTTCATTTTTTCGCGCTTGTTTTGTTCTTGTAGTTGTTTTTGTTTTTGTTTTTTCTTAGTGATTTATTACTTGGTAGGGGCTTATGAGGGGCTTGGAAGGGCATTCTACATTACAATCTATCAAATACAATTTTTTCTTCCTACTAAATAGGAGCTATTCCAAATTATTATTTTGGATAGCTCCTTTCAAATTCTTCTTATTTTTTACTTCTACCAATGTCAGCTTCTACATACAATTTCTTCTGCTATTTGCGGGCAGTAACACTCTCATTTCAAAATTCGGTGAATAAACTGCTCGATTGCAATGCGAGTGACCCTCACTGATTAAAGTTTCATTTTATTTTTGCATTGAATCTAACATCTTCACAATAAAGGCAGCTGCCTGACCACGAGTTGTTGTGCCTCGAGGATCAAACTCATTATTTCCAATACCATTAACTACCTTTAGACTGTATAATCGTTGAACCGATTCTTTGTATGTTATTAAATGCTTATCTGTAAATGGTAATGCTACTAACTCACCTGTAATTCCTTTATATCGTAATGCTTTGTCAATCATAATAGATACTTCTTCACGAGTAATTGGTGAGTTAGGATCAAAAATCCCTTCACCACGACCATTAATAATTCCTGCACTTGCACAACGTTTAATACCGTCATGAAGTGATGGATGTGCCTCATTAATATCTACAAATGACTTATTTCCCTCTGGTAGTTTAAGAGCATTCGAGATTAATTTCGCAAACTCCGCTCTCGTTACATTTCGATATGGCGCAAATACACCATTACCTTCGCCTTGCATAATACCTAGACTGTTTAATTTACGAATATGCCCTTCAAACCAGCCACCTGTAATATCATCTTTTGGTTTTTGTACTTCTTCCTTTGGTACATTGTAGTTAATTTTAATCCAACTTGGGTCATAGAAAATCCATTCTCCATTACCTACTTTATACCAACCATTTTTAACCGCTAATACTTTGTAACGATCTCCGTTTGAAGCTTTACGTACAACACGATGTTCAATACCCGCATCACTACGTACATTGATGCCACTACCATTTACCACTAGTTCCATGCTAGGTTCAGCTGGATTATTTTCATTTGGATTAAATGAGTCATTTTTATCTTGTAAAGGCGTATCAATCTGCGCATTTATATTTGCATACCACTGAATTCCTTGTACGAAACCAGCCCAATTACCACGTGAAATTAAAATGTCAGGACATTTTTTCCCGCTCCATTGTTGATGCTTGTAAATATGATCTGCACCAATTCCTTCTTTGTTCATTAAATAACCTGCAAGTCGTTTTGCATTTTCTAATGCTTTATTGTAATCACCATCTTGGTTAACCGCGATCTCGATACCGATAGATTCCCTGTTTCCTGATCCATCTCCATCTCCTGCATGCCAACCATTTTCGTTTGTTGGTAAGTGTTGATAAATTTGTTTATCGTCTACAGTAAAATGCCATGAAGCTGTTCGGAAAGTGCCTTCAGTTGCTTGCTTGTATAAATATTTCGCATGATTTTCAGCATTAGCACCAGCGGCTGTATTTGCGGTCTCATGAATTGTAATGTAACGTGCTTTCATCGGATTTGCAGGACGAATATCAGGATTTCCTGCTGGAACAATCCACTCCACAAATGGAACTCCTGCAAGTGTTCCATATTTCTTCGTACTCTGTGCGCTATATTGAATACCTCTTGGCTTTGCAACAGGTTTCATTTGACGATCAGACCCATCATTTCGACCATCTACAGATTCAAATGCCTTTTCAATGTTTGAAATAGCTTCCTTTTCTGCTACTTGTCCCTTCTTAGCATCTTGCATTTTGTTTAATTCTTCTGTTTCATCATGTTTATGCTTATATTCTTCTAAAAGCATTTTTTCATTTTCAGATACTTCTGCTTCGTTAATTTGTACATGATTAGGAACTTCCAACTTGAAATTAGAATAATTTAATCCGCTCGATCCGTGTTCTCCTTGGGCAATATTAAGTTGATCAGTTTGAGAGTTGTTTATCTCTTCTGCTGATACTGATAAAGGTACGCTCCCTAAAATCACTAGACTTGTTGATAGTGCGATTACTTGTTGTTTGATTGTCTTATTCATTATTATAATAGATACATACACATTCCCGCCGTGTATGTATCTCAACCTCCCTTTATTGTCACATTAATTTTTTAAAATATGAATCTACTATGTACTTCTAATACATTTTCTTTTTATTTATATATTTAAATTATTATATTTTATACCCATTAAGAAAATATTTATATGTCATCCCTACAGATGAATTTCATCTAACATACTTTTTACAAATTTCGTCAACAAACATTATTTTACAACTAATTACAAATACCGTCAAAAGCATTTGTACATACTGGCATGTTTTTAGGCTGGATCATTGAACATAATTTATTTAGTCAAGAATTTGAAGAAGAGTCTCCAGACGAAATTAATCAATTTAAACTTAGACAAATGACTGGCACACAAATTTATATAAACTGGGATGGCGTTTTAGCAGAAAACATGTTAAATGATGAGGGCAACCAATTCGCAATGTACTACTTTAACAATAAGGATGAGTGGAAGTATATAGATGATTACTCAGGTATTTTTACAGACGATGGAGAAACTCTCTACCACGTGCAAGTTACTTGAGAAAATTATTTCAAATTAAAAGAAGTTATTGATAATAGCTATAATTTTTGGAAAGACAACTTACAAAATATATAATTATAACAAGTCGATTTCTTATTTTAATAAGGAATCGACTTTCTTAATATTTAATTTGCTGATTAACATCTCACTCAAAAATTATTTTACTAACGATACTATTATAGATACCGAATTATCTATAACGGAACGTTCTGGGCGTGATTTCATTAACACTGTTAATCCAATTAAGGACGTGACTAATGTTTGCGCTAATGCTTTAGCGTTCAAATCACTTTGTAGTTCTCCTGATCGAATTCCTTTCATGATTAATTCTTGAAAAATAACTGCAAGATACATTTGGTGTTCTCTAGTCAGTACTTCAAACTTTTCATTATGAGGAGCAAGCTCAACCATTGTGTTAATACAAAAACAGCCTTTACTGAACTCTTTTTTATATTCCTCTTCCACCATATTTTCAAAAAACATCTGAATTGCTTCTTTTACAGATTGTTCGTTTTGAAGTTTTGTTCGTATACGAGCCGCATGTAAATTTGTGTATCTCCTTAATGCCGCTTCAAATAAGCCCTCTTTATCACCAAAAGCTGAATATAAACTCGGTTTTTGTATTTCCATTCTTGCAGTTAGATCACTTAATGAAGTAGCAGCGTATCCTTTCTCCCAAAAAAGTTGCATAGCAGCATCCAAAGCTTTTTCTTCATCAAATTCGCGTAGTCGAGCCATTTAAAAATATCCCCTTCCTCTACATTTTCAGATTATAAACTAACACTTTATGTACCAATCAGTATATTATATATCGTATTAAATTATAAACGATGTGTCAAAGAAAATGGAATTAAATCAAAAGAAACTTGACATATATATTTACTCAAGATTATATTTTACTTACAAAATAACATACCGTTCGGTACGTTATTTACAACAATACAAAATGGAGCTGATTTTATGAATAGCAAGGAAAAGATGATGACCACTCTTAAACATAATGATCCCCAGTTACATTCACCTATTAGCACAAACATGTCCCGCTACATGACTCTATTATTCGCAATAGCTTGCGGGATGGCGGTGGCAAATATATATTTCGCTCATCCGCTACTTGATTCTTTATCAAATGAATTTAAGATTAGTCATTCAACTATCGGTATTGTGATTACTATTACTCAAGTTTGTTATGCAATCGGATTACTTTTATTAGTTCCACTTGGTGACTTATTAAACCAAAAAAGACTCATTATTGTTCAAATGGTTTTATCCGTTATCGCTTTAATTGTAATTGGGACCGCTCCCTCGGCCATCGTACTTTTTATAGGTATGGCCTTAGTAGGAATTCTTGCAACAGTTACGCAAACACTCGTCGCATACGCATCAATTTTAGCAAATCCAGCAGAACGTGGACGCATAGTAGGTTTCGTTACAAGCGGCGTTGTAATAGGCATTCTCCTTGCGCGTACATTTGCAGGCGCATTAACAGACTTAGCTGGATGGCGGTCCGTTTATCTCACTTCCGCTACCCTTATACTATTCGTAACTGTTTTGTTATATCGTAATTTACCTACTCTTGGACAGAGCAGAATGACAACTATGCCTTACCGGAAGTTAATACGTTCTGTACTCTTATTATTTATAGAAGAACGACTCTTACGCATTCGCGGAATATTAGCATTGCTCATTTTCACTTCATTCAGTATTTTATGGACTTCTTTAGTATTACCTCTAAGTGCTACACCACATAATCTTTCACATACAGCTATTGGTGCGTTCGGCCTTGCTGGAGTTGCAGGTGCATTAGCTGCTACTAAAGCTGGACAATTAGCTGATAAAGGATTAGGACAAAGAACAACTGGCATAGCTTTATCTTTATTAGTACTTTCATGGCTCCTAATTAAATCTATTAATCACTCTCTATTATTACTAATTTTCGGCATTATCCTCTTAGATTTAGCGGTGCAAGCTGTACATGTCACCAATCAAAGTATGCTGTTCACAGTGCGTCCCGAAGCAAGAAGTCGACTTGCTGCCAGTTACATGATTTTTTATTCTATCGGTAGTGCAACAGGTGCAATTCTTTCAACAAATACGTATGCAAAATATGGTTGGGATGGCGTATGCATATTAGGTGTATCTATTAGTGCTTGTGCTCTTTTATTTTGGATAATAACCTTGCGGCGATCATCACAGCTGAACGAAGAATAATTCATTTATGATTAATACGTGTTTTTCTACAAGACTATAGAATAGCATTTATTTTTTAACACAAATCAACGGCATTTTCATATAAAAAATGCCGTTGATTCACAATTTCATAATAAGAGATCCTATACTATCGAAATACATCTATTACAAATTCCCTTTAACGTTTTCAACAATTTCGTTTATCGTATTTCGATCAAACTTATCACTAATTTCGTATGGCTCACGATCTTCTACTAATTGTACGCCGACGATATCGTTGCGATTTTTACCATATTGCACTTCAATAATAGACCCACGCTCTATTTGTTTCCAAACGAGACTTGCTTCATCTTTATTATCTAAAATAATACAGTCCTCAATATTTTCATCAATTCCAATTAACTTATTATCATCCATATATCCAATCTCGTATTGTTGCCGTTCTTTCGCTTTGCCACTTACTAATATACCTTTGCTACCATATGAATAATCCATATAGTCCTTTTTCTCCGTTTGTACCGCTTTCGGCTTTTGTGCTTCAGTTTTTTCAGTAGCCCCACAACCTGTAATAAGACTGATTGGCATAACCACTATTAATACTAATCTAGTGAATTTCTTTATCATTTGTAACCAACCTCATATATTTAATGTAAAACTCCATTTATTACTCTATTAAAGAATAACATGATACTAAGTAAACAGAACGAAAGATAACATATTATTTACATACCCACACTTTAATGAAGGACCAGACCATTTAAACCTAGTCCTCCATAACTTTAGCTTTGCTTCACATACTTAATTGTATGAAATGACGTCTCATTAAATAATCGCAAGTTTTCCCCATCATAATCTTGAACTTTATATGCTATTTTCTTTTTTTGAATTGTATCTTCTACACCGTCTACTAAACGTTTATTGAGATGTAAATAGATTGTAAAAGCTTCCTTATCATATTCCCAAGTGCCTTCAATATAATTCTTTTTATTTGGATACTCATCTTTACCATACGTTTCAAATGTCTTATCACCTTTTAAAATAAGTGACATAATGAAACCGTCTGTTCCTTTGAATCCCCAATTACCAATTAATTCCGTACCATCCTTCACATTCTTCATAACGTTATCCGTATTAATTCCAGCTTTCTTATCTAACTCTTTCAAATCTTTCACAGATACTGTACCGTCACCGATTTTAATATCCCCTTCAAGGTCTTTGAATGCCTTAAGCCAGTAAATATCTCCTTCTTTCACTAACTTTTCGGATTTCTCCATTAACTCTTTATCAGTCTTATCGCCTTTTTCTCTTTTTTCTTTTCGGGTGAATACTTCATTGATTAAAGAAAAAGACTCTCTAAAATAACTAATTGCTTTTTCAAAATCCTTTTGTTGATTTACATACTCTGCAGGGGGATCTATCGACTCGAATTTATCTAACGCTTTATTTAATTCTTTTACACTATCTACTATATCTGATTTCTTTTTCTTACCGTCAAAAACCTCTCTTGTAATATTGTTATGCTCCGCAAACAACTTATCAAACTCTACTCCTAATTTATACACTTTATTAGGATAGTCTTCCTTTAAAACTTTTTCTTTCTTACTATTAGACTTCGATTCTTTTACTTTAGACTCTTCCGTTTTCTCCCGTTTAGAAGTGTTCGTTTTCTCAGAAACTCCACAACCAAATAACAACATGACCGGAACTGCTACCCCTAGTAGTTTTTTTGCATTCATGACTGATTTCTCCTTCTACTTGAATAGATTACTCTTACTATACCCATCCTCTTTTTTTATCTTGTAATTAAAGTTACAATCGCAATAACTCCTAGAATCGGTCCCCAATATTCCATTTTTATAAAAAATAATGAGTGCTTTTTGTTAAACATAACTTTTTCACCAGTTTCGGTATCTATATAAACTTTCCCATCTGGCTTATTAATATATTTACCTAAATACCAAGACATAACCCCTGATATAATAAACATTACCGCCATTGGCCAACTATGATCTTGAAAATATGTAGCGTCCCCCGTTATAGATCCAAAGATAGCCTTACCCAAAAGAGTATTAATAATTACAATAATTGCGACTAAAAAACCCCAACCAGACCAAATAATCATTTATTTCTCCTCCTAAAGCGTACAACTTTGTACTTTATGTTAATTTGAACTGCAAACGAAAATGTTTAAAAATCAGAATATTCAGACGTTAATAATTATATTTAGCTTACATTCGATTCTAACTTTAATGTCCTAAATGCAAATGAACCAGATATAATTTGTAAAATTGTCGGAATAAGTAAAAAGAATAATGACATAAATAACATAACTATAGGAATCACAATCATACAAACTCCATAAACTTTATTATTAACCTTGTTTACTAAACACGATAAAATGAACAACCCTATTTGAACCGTTAAAATAATAGAGTAATAAGCTAAAAGTTCGTAATCAACCCCTTCCATAATATTAAACGCTACAACTATTAATATTATGGAAATAATAATTCCCAAAATGCCACCAATTAAACCTAATACAAATTCAGGCGTTCTTTTCAATTCAATCCCCCTTTTATGAACCACTAACTGCTTGTATATTTTTCCCATTCACCATCATACCAAATATTCATTGGAAAAACTATACATACTTTTCATTCTTCCTTACAGTGACCTTCTTACCATTATAGATAGCTTGTAGCAGTCACAAAATCAAAAGCTTCAAAATTACTAACCGAATTGTCATACTGAAAATTATAAATTAATATGATAGAATTGTAGGATTTCTTTAATTTAACTTCTTCGTTAATTCGAGAAAGTATTTTGTCATCATATGAACATCCCGTTAATAACATAGAAATGTCATCACTTGCTTCTTCTAACACTTCCTTTTCAATAAAATCCTCATCTACATCAATCATATCTATATTAAAATCAACAAAAAAACTCGCTGGTATAGCGTCTCCTTCTTCATCATACGTAACATCTATATATGTATCCAACTGATCTTGCGTTTTCATATTACCTAACCATATTGAAACTATTCCATGTACTTCCATTGTAGTTCTCCTTTATTTTTTATCTTGCAGAACCAATTCTATAACTTACCGACTACTTTAAAACTCATAATTTTTATGAAAAACATTTCTTCTTTCCATTTAGTTAAATGGGGTTATTCGGAAATTCACTATCATACTTATTAATTAGCGCTTTATCATTTTCATTAATTGGTACTTCACCTAAGTATTTATGTTTCCAAATAATCATTTGATCACTAAAACTATATTCTGTGTCGAGCCAATTGGTATAATCGAAATGCATGTTAAATTCCCCACTATGTTCCAGAGACATTGTAAAAGAGTACCAAAGCTCTTGCTGATTATCTTTGAAAACATTTCTTAATTCCTTACTCACTTTATATAAAGAATCTTCTTTCCTTTCAAACTCCTCTTCATTAACTTCGTATTTAAAAGGAATTTCTACACTATACTTATAATTTTCTTTATTTCTGAAGTTGTTATAGAAAAAGTAAGTTCCCCCTCCAGCTTCTGATATTTGTGCATAAAAATAAAATTTCTCCCATTCTTCAGGAATCATGGCATGAACCGTTTCCGCTATCTCTCTATATAATCGATTCAATTTTATTTCCAATTGAATACCCCCTATTTGATTTTCATCATTCACTTTTTCTATATTATACCACCCTTTTAATTAGCTCTTTATTTACAATAAAGAGCTAATTTATTTCATCTAAAATTCAAACCAAGTTTCGATACTTTTAGAAAGTAGACATACCTCTTGAATACAATTAGTATTAACATATGAAATACGAAAAGCTTAAAAAGGCTTTTACATGATGAAAGGAAGTTGCACAACTATGGATTTTAAAACAGTTATGCAAGAACTTGAAGCTCTAGGTAAGGAACGAACGAAAAAAATATACATATCTAACGGTGCGCATGAGCCAGTATTCGGAGTTGCTACAGGTGCTATGAAACCAATCGCTAAAAAAATAAAATTAAATCAAGAGTTAGCTGAAGAGCTTTATGCCACAGGCAACTACGATGCTATGTACTTTGCAGGTATTATTGCCGATCCAAAAGCTATGAGTGAGTCTGATTTTGATCGCTGGATAGACGGGGCATATTTTTATATGCTATCTGATTATGTAGTGGCAGTAACTTTATCGGAGTCAAATATCGCACAAGATGTTGCTGATAAATGGATTGCAAGTGGGGACGAGCTTAAAATGTCTGCAGGCTGGAGTTGCTACTGTTGGCTTTTAGGAAACCGCAAAGACAATGAATTTTCCGAAAGTAAAATTTCCGATATGCTTGAAATGGTGAAAGATACAATTCATCATTCTCCAGAACGAACAAAATCCGCTATGAATAATTTCCTAAACACTGTGGCAATATCATATGTACCACTACATGAAAAAGCAGTCGAGACTGCAAAAGAAGTTGGTATAGTTGAAGTCAAACGGGAGAATAAAAAAAGCAGTTTGCTAAATGCTACAGAGAGTATTCAGAAAGAACTTGATAGAGGAAGACTTGGTTTTAAGCGTAAGTATGTAAGATGTTAAAGAAATTCATACCTAGGTGTCAATTCGAGAAGGATTGACACCTTTTTAATTAAGGTTATTCAACTATTAGATAAGCTCAATAACTTCATTAACAGGTTCACTAAACATATCAGGATCTTCATTTTTTATTTCCAATAATAGTTCTTTAATGTTACTCGTAAAGATGTCCCTGTTTATTATTCATTTCTGTTAACACCTAACATTTAAAATACTCTTTCAAAAACATATAAAATGTTGGCCAACTCTCCTTTAATTTTCCACTTAAAAGTAATTCATCTCCACCTTCAAAATTTACTGAGTAAATTTTATCAGTTATACTATCAAGGACCAATGCAGCATTTGCTTTCATTTCCGTTAATACTAAATACTTATTAGGAAATCCATGTTCCTTTCGAGCAATAATTGTGTAATATTCTATATTATTCTCTTCATCTATAATGTCAAGTAATTCATAAGGAACATGCTCTTCCCAAAATGGTCCTGCAAATCGATAATAAAACTCTCTAAATGTATTAGACACTTCTACACCTAACCTATTTATTACTTCATTCACCTGAGCTTTATCTTCCCGTTTATATATATCTTCTTCCAAGACTTCTTCTAAACGATTTGGCAAAGCATGCATTTGTATCCCTCCTTTATAAGGTTTATCCATGTATTTATGAAATGAATTTGCAGCTCCCTACAAACTACCTGTACGGCATAGAACCAATAAATTTTACCTCTAAACCATCAAACATATCTTCTCTTTTCGCTTCATTATATTTAAAATCATAAAGAACAATAGCAAAGTTAATATCTTTCGCTAAACTATCTCCATTTATTAGCTTTTTTATTTTAGGAGTAATTCGTTCACTGTAAGAAAAATCACTTAAAATATGTTCAACGTCCCTTTTATTATTCTCATAAAAACAAAATTCAATATTATCTTCATCATAATAACCGAATTCAAAGCTCGTCCCAAAATTTGAATGAACTGAATCACCATCTATCGTGTAATCTATATCGACATACTCCTCAAGATTTTGGAGTGATTTAGAAATTCCAAACCAAAATGAAGCCATTCCACTATATTCCACTTTTCCACGCCCCTCTAGCCGGTCTATAATTCATATAAACATTCTTCACTTTACTATTTTTGTAATCTCAAACTAGAAATCAACTCATTTAAACTGTTCGAAATCTCTATAAACAAACCTCGTTCGAAATCCTCCAATTCGACTTTGCCACTTACATTATTTAAAATAACTAGTAAACCATTTCCTTCTACTCCTATAGGAATCTTATCTAGCTTACGATGATCTTTTTCATATCCTTCTAACTTACCTTCAAAATTCTCCAATTCTATATTTGGTAATACAGCTTCTAAACTAATATAATGGTCACCGATAAACCCATCCAAATCAGCGAACCAATATGAGTTAAAATAGTGATAAACCGAATCATGAAACTTAATCCCGAACCGTTCCTCAAGTATTGTTAAATCCGTTTTAATATATTTCTCAACCGGTTCCCATGAAATTTCTTCTTCCTCTATTTCACCATGATATATAACGAAATTGACTTTTTCGTTATATGGTGTTTTAAATAAGAAATTCAAACCTCTATCAAAATATTCTTTTCTTAATTTAAAATATGTACTCATAGTATTCTTCACTATCACCATTCTCCTCTTCCATGCACCATATATTTTCTTTTTTACTTTCAATTATTCATTTAAGTTCTCAATTTCAATAAACCAAAAAGAACCCTTTTCCATACACTTATCATCAATTTTTTTCAATTCTTCCTTCAACCAACTTATTGTACACTCTGGTATATTATTATCAATAAAGGCATCCTCACCATTTATCTCTACTGCCTTATCAATCATTTTTGAATATGCTAATAAACATGCTGCAAATGGAAGTTTCACTTTATCCTGCAATCTCAGCCGAAGAGAGCCCCTCATGAATATTTCCGCTTACAATGATAGAATGTCCCCAAAATATATCTCCATCCGAAAAAAATATTTCAAAATCACCTTCTGAATAAACGCTTAAGCTGCTTAATGTGATGAAATTAATGAACATTTCTTTTGTAATTTCGTCGATTTCTGCTTCATCATCATCTTGTAGCCATTCATTTGCTAACTCTACCAGTTCTTTTGCAGCGTACACTTTCATTTTCATTTTCCATTCATCTTGCTCTTTGAAAAGTGCATGTGCTGTTTCCAGTGCAGACTTCATCATATGTTTGTCTTCACTCCAATCAAAATATAAATGACATTCTTCACCAGCCCAAGATATTCTCTTTTCAAAAGTTTTCACTCTTTTATCGAGTTCGAACACACCCAACATCTCATCATGATAAAAAAGTGGTTTCATTGCATCTTGTAAGATGATTTCCAACTCATCATCTTTATATGGTGTTTCCAAAACCTTAACAAGCATCAATGAATTTTCTGACTTGCGCACCTGTAATGTTACAACTGTATTTGCTGTCAAAATGTCTTTTGATTTTCTCCATTCTGCATCATCAACCAACCATGCGAGTCGTATGTCTTCTTTTGTAATCGCTTCATTGTTATGTAAGTCTTTCCACGCAATCAAATCAATTGACGCAGTCCACAAAATGTTGTCACCGCCTTTTGATGCACCGATTCCTAATGCCCCTGTGACAGCTGCTATTTCAATCACATTTTCTGAGAATCTATTTTCAAATCTACTTATTTCACTTGATTTACTCAATTTCGAATACATTCCTTTCATCACCCACAGGCATAAATACTTTATGAGTTTTCCTGTTTTATTATAATTGGTCATGGTAAAGCCTATATAGAATTATAGCTATAATTCTATATAGACTTTTTTTCACCTGGAATTTTAAATTTATTTATATCATATTCTTTAATTATATATACTTTTATAGCTTCAAAATCTTTACAAAAAGCAAGAGATGGATTTTTTAAGAAATATATTATTTCTTCCTCGTCATAAATTTGGGCTTTAATTATTTCTTTGTCCGAGTGAAACGATAAATTGACTCCTTTGTAAAAATATTCGTAGTATCCCTCTTTATCCTGCTTACTCTTATCTTCAAAAGGAACAGATTCAATATGATATATATTCCCATTTACATTTATTGATTTCATACAGCATGACTCCATTTTAAAGAATATTCATAATAAATTAAATAATCTCTGTCAATCATACCAAAAATAAGGGATTTACTTTTAGAATTTATAAAAAATATATAGGATTAAATTAAAATCTTTGTATTATTTTTCATATTACTTCATTATCTCTGTACAATTGTGTAATGTGTCACAGAAGTAGACATATTGCAATGAGTTGCAGTGAAGGGGAATATCCCTTGAGAATATAAAATAAGAAGATCAATCTAGAAAGACTATCTAGTTCGATCTTATTTTATTGAATTTTTAATTAATGCATTTTCACCCTTAAAATAATATAATCAACGGGTGGATTATTATTTACATCCTCAAAACTGGGTCTAATTTTAAAGTCAAATTCATTTGTTATATTTATAAAGGTTTGTTCTATCTACCCTTGTACGGGGCAATATATCCGAAAACGTAAAACGCATGAAGAATATGTTGCGGAACTATTAGAAAAACGCGGGTACGATATGCCGCACAGGTTTTAGAAGTTCATGGCGATAATATCGAAGTTATAGGAACATACAAAGGCACTAGAAATACCACAGAACACAAATGTAACTCATGTAAAAATATATGGGAGGCAGCACCAACAAATATTTTAAAAGGAAAGGGAGAGAAACATTATGTCAAAGTTATTACGTGAATTATCTAAACCGGATAGTGAGGCCCTGCGTTCCGAAGCACTAGAACAGTTGAAAGTTACTTCAGGTAAAATTGTTGCTTGTGATCCTCTTATTTTTAATGAAAATCACTTCGAACAAACAATTCAGCCAGGTACATATCCAATTGTTGCTTGGTGGCATAAGGAAGATGGAGTCATTGCTGGTGCCGAATTGAAATTGTCGGAGTCAAAAGCGGTAAGATGGAAGATGGCAACAAAACCAGGACAAAATGTCAGTGAACTGGAAGACGGATATATTTTTGGTTACCCAGTTGATACAGGCTTAGGGTGCTTTGCAGATGTTGAAGCAATTGATAAGTTAGAAGAAATAGAAGATAGGTTACAACAAGAACTAGGAGAAGAATTTACTAGTTTGTATGATGATCTTATAGATGACATACTAACAGAACATGATGAAGATTGGGGAAATTGCGTGGTGTGTGAGGAAACAGGAAGTAATATCATTATATTCCGTTCAGGTTATGGAGATGGATTTTATCCTTCCTATTGGGGAATCGATGAAGCAGGAAAAATTGTTTCACTTGTTACTGATTTTCAAGTGCTACATGAGGAGAATTGAGGACAACATTAATAATGATATAAGAGTCAATATTTTTTCTTTTACAACGTCAAATATTCCTCGTCTAATATTTGTATATAACTCGTAGAATAATCTCCTTATATACTACTGGTTCTAATAAATAGGGTTATATTCTTAAGTGAATATAACCCGTCATTAATTCTCGTTGTTTATTAACAGTTTTTTATTTAAATAATTTATTAACTCTACTGATGTAGAGTTAATAGTGCACTGTTTATCACGATAGAGGTGAACTTCAGATACTCTACGCTCCGAAATTACTTTTTCTATGATTTCTTGGCGATTATATTCTACCTGCACCGTTTCACAGTTTCCCCAATGAGTAGAAGCGGATTTTTCGTTTGATTCAAATACATCTAGAAGACGATTTAATATCTCTTCTTCGTTAAATGCTACAGTCGGATACATTGCGATTGTAAAATAATTCGGTTTCATTTTAATCCCCCCCTTTTTATTAGGAACGAGGTTATGTAACTATTTTCATTTATCACTGCCAGATAAGTTTGAATCCTTTACAATATTAATCATGTAACTTATTTAAAAACTCCGTAAAATTATTAGCAATATAGAATACATTTTCTCTTGCTCTTTCCTCTGCTGCTTCTTCTGTAATCCCTTCACTTTCCATCAAAGTTTCCTTTTCCCATGCTCCCTCATGTTCCCAAAAAACGACAATTGGATCTTCTTCATGATTTTTATAATCAAAGCAAATTAAATTTCCTGCTGGATCAAATACGAATGGCACCAATTCACTCGGTAATGTGTCATTGTAGTCATAGAACACCTCAATAATATTTTCATCATCATCCATATCATAAGTTAGTAATGTACCAAAAACTTTTCTCTTCCCCTCAACTTCAAATACTTCTGGGCTAACATGTGCTCCGTTATTCTCCATTACACATTCTATATAATCTAAAGGGAAATGAATGCCCAACTCCTCTTCCACATTCTTTACATTTTCTCGCAATATAGGCTTATCTGGTAATCTCCATTCCACTTTATTCATCTCGCACCATCCCTCTGAATTTCCTCAATTAATTACTACACATCTAAAACAGTTATAAGAGACCTTAATAAATTACATTTAAAATCTTATTTATATCTGTCATACAGTCTTTCACTAAATCGTAAAAACCAACATGTACATTATCTTCATATACCCAAAAAAGGTCTGTTCCATATGGTGCTTCAAATATTTCTAGCATTTGAGGTGCAATTAAAGACATTGATTCTGCATTAATTATGCAAAAGTTTTTTGGATTGTTTACATATTCATCATCATCCACTTCTGAAAAGATGTTCCAACCATTTAATTGAGGAATAGAACTTTCTTCTCGAAAACTATATCGAATAGGTACTCCATTCAAAACATTTCTAGATACAATAAACCCTCCATATGCATCATTTCTATTTGTCATGTTCATACCCCTTTACAATATTAATAAGGCAATACCATTACAACTTCTAAAGTCAGCCAGTTCAAAATCACAATCATTAAACACTGCCCCTATTAATCTCTTTATTCTTAGTCTTATCCCTTTTACAATCTTTATTATCTCTTATCCATCTTACGCTTTATGTATGCAGCAATTTCTGTTTGTCCGAATTCTTCAGCATATTCATAAGCATTCATATTCTTAAAGTTTTCTCCAGTGTATCTAATTGAAATATCTATTCCTTTTTCAACTAGTAACTCAACTACTTCTTTATGTCCGCCATAAATTGCTCCAAATAGTGGATTTCTTTTTGCTAAACTTACATCCAATTCGGCACCAGAGTCTACTAAATATTTTACTATTTCCAAATGTCCTGCTCCTGCGGACAAATTTAATGCAGAAGCATCAAATGTACCGTCTCTAGCATTCATATCTATCCCTTTATTAATCAAATACTCAACAATTTCGATATGCCCTTTCTTTGCTGCAACATGCAACCACGTACCAAATGGTGTCATTGAATGTAAAAATTCTAGATTATCACCTATTAGACGTTTTACTTCATTAATATCACCAAGCTTAATAGCATTTCTTATTTTTTTATTTATACTTTTCTCCTCCATAACATCACCTCCTATATTTCTGTTCTCTTGTCTAACTATGTCTCCATGAACTATTCAATCGAAGATTTATAAGCAACCTTTACATTTTTTAATCCTTCTATTACATTATTTATTCTTATCGATAAATCTTTTATTTCCTCTACTGTCAATTCACCTTCTGCTTCTTGAAGGTTAAACATACTTAGCCTCTTTGTTATACCTTTAATACGCCCAGCAAAAACCAAATGATGATTGACTGCTATTTCTCCTATGGCAGTATCAACGATAACATCTTCAATCTTTCCTACATTATCAAATTCATCCGCTAGTTTTGCTATAGCATATCGATACCCTCTCTCTTCATCTAATAACTCTTCATACGCCTCCCGAATTGCATGAAATAATTCATTATACTCCCAATCTTTCATACATCCTCCCTCCAAAAAATCCCCACGCTTATGTGAAAATAATCTTTCAACACAAATATGAGGACTTCCTTATTTTATTACTATACTTTACACATTTTATTCGTTAGAATCTTCTTCTTTCAATTTATATACTCTATCTCTTTTCTCATCACTTTTGACAAAAATAAGCTTTTCTTCTTTAACAAAACCTTCTAATAGTAAGCATACTTGCCCATATGCTTTAGGCTTATTCGTTGTGAATCTTTCATCTGATATTTTACCAGCTCGTATTAATTGTTCGCATAACTCAAGTGCACTTATTTCTTCAGAATTAATTAATTCTAAAATATCCTTTTGTAAGGGCGATAAAGGTACGGGAACCTCAGCTACCTCCACCTTTTCTGGTTTGTTTTCTTCTTCAAATAAATCTTCGAATGAAATTTGATTCATACTTCTTTTCCTTTCTAACGATTGATTTGTATAACATGAACTGAATCCTATAGCGTATGTATTATTATGTATTACTTACCTTTTTTCATAAATCTCAAACTCATGTACATCGTTTCATATAGTATATTTCGATTATACCAAATATACGTTCTGTTTTCTATTGTAGAATTCGTTATAATAGGAATGAAATTATATACCACCTGTAAAAAAATAGAAATATTATCTATAAATTCGTATAATAAAATAGCAAGAGTAAAATTTTATTATAGAAAGGTTCTGGTAACATGTTAGGTATTCATGTTAAAAAAACAAAAGATGAACTAATTATTTCATGGCAATTCTCTAAAATTCATATTCCATTATGTGAAATCACTGAGGTAATGGAAGATAATACATATGCTGGTGTTGAAGAAAAAAGCGCAATCCGAATTGGAACAGCATATGGTACAACTGATCGTATTTTAATTAAGACAGTAAAGCAAAATTATTTACTATTCACTACTAATAAAGTATCCATTTTAAATAAAATAAAAGCTTAATTGTTTTTCTTCCTATATTTAAACGTTAAACACCTACATTCTATTATAGGAAACGCTACAAAAGGTTCCTTGATTACTCCTGCTCCTAATTCGGAAGCATATGGTGAAACTATATAACACAAACACCCTAGCTCTTCGCTAGGGTGTTCTTAGTTTTATCTATAATACAGTAGTTCTACAAGTCTTATTTATTTTTATGAACTTCTTGTAATTGACTAAGAACCTCATTGGCAGTCCTCTCAAATCTTTTAGGGTTATCAGCAATAATTTCATTAAGTAAATTAATTATCGTTAGTTGTATATCATTATTCATTCCTACAAGTACTTTAGCATACTCACTTCTATATAAATCATTATTTAAAATTCTTATGTTTAGTAGCATTGCCCACTCTTTTGCACTCTCAACCATTTTTGGTAAAGCTTTAGGCATCTCTGTTAAATATTTTCCCATTTCAAAACTTTCAATAAAATGAACTAGACCAAACATAACCTCTTCCGCTTGTGTTTCATCCTCAAATACTATACACAACTCTTGAATAAGTTCCTTATCAGTACAATCTGCTAAGTTTTCTAATACACTGTCAAACTCTTCACATTCCGATTGATTTTTTAAAAATCTACAACTATATAATCTCTTAACCTCAGATTGATAGTCCATATAAATTTCCCCTTTTAAATGAATTGGATAATTAAATTAATATGATCCTAAGTTTTCAACCTTTATAATCCGCTTAACCCAAGAAAAGGAACAAACCTGAAACATTCATTATATGTAGGGGTTCCACGCTTTTCTATTACCTCAATATATGACCTCAAGTGTACATTTTTAAATATTCAGCAATTTTTTGTCCTCTTTCAGTAGCAAATTCATAAGCTCCCATATCTTTTATAATCTTTCATAGTATCCCCTGTATACTTTACAGTAGTATCAATACCATTCTTTACAATACTAAAATGCCTATCATAAATTGCTGAGAATAGTGAATTTCTATTTGGATCACTAACATCTAATATTGCACCATTATCAAATAAGTACTCAACAATAGCCATCTCACCAAAAACTGCATCATTTATTATCATTTTTAACTCTCCCTGTTTACTCTCTTGGGTCCATATCGATTTCTCTAATCATATGAAAGTTACCTTCTAATATTAACTGTTTTTTCCAGCCGTTTCTATACTCAGTATAGTACTATCAATTGCTAATTTTCCAATGAGTTTTTTCGCCTTCCCATATGGAAATCTCTCTACTAATATATAAGGAAGATTTTTTGAACCCTTTAGCAAATCAATTGCGGAAATCTCAAGCCCTAATACGTTCTTTATTCTTATTAAATCTTTCAAACCTTCATTAGGAGTTTTCACTAACACTATATTACAAATATCAGATGACTTATGTATTGTTTTCTGTTCTATTTCACTTACACAACCACTATTCACCCATTTTTTAAAATCAGCGGTAATCACAGTAGCATGGCTTGGATTCATGTCCCCAGAATCAATTACTACCACCTCTTTTTCCTCTGCATGTTGAGCCATTAAAAATACATTACCCCCACCGTCATCACCAATTGAGACATACCCCCTCGCATACTCACCTACTTCCCAAACCTCGTTCCTTTCTGCAATATGCTCCGTACCATAAATAAGTAACCCACCACCTATTGAAAAGCCATTTGAACATCTCAATAATCCCTTATATACATTAGGTAATGTAACATTCATGCGATTTTCTACTGCTTGAATTTCAATATCACTCGCTGCCGACTTTTCTATCAAATCTGGAATATTAGATAGATTAATCATTTAATAATCCCTCCTAAACTATCAAGATATTTAAACGTATTGCCTGTCATCTCTCTATAATCGTTTCACAATAGAGTTCATTAAATCATAAAGTATGTCGGTATGTAAGCCTTCATTTTTCATTTGGTAAGTAGATAATCATTTTCCCTTCCATGTACTCACCTTTCCATCCACAAGGCCATCCTCCCATTTTATACACCTTAAATACCTTTTCATAAAAATTATCCACTTTTCCATTTACTAAACGATTTAGTGCACACATCTCAAGGTCTCTTTCTACTTCCTCAACTAACTTAGTATTTTCACCATACTTCATCCCTGTAGCCACCTTCCGCGTCCGTCGTCCTTCGTTCCCATTCTCCATACTGTATTCACTTATGGATATTCTTTTGAATTTCATTGATTTTTTGTAAGTATCTTTACTCATGCAGAGCTGCCTCGGAACCCCATTGCCCTCGCTTCGAAATAAATTCTAATCAAAAACAACTCTCAATCCTCAGTTTTACAATAAATAAAAAGAATCCATTTTGAAAAAAGATTGAGCAAAATGGATTCTTCTTCAGCAGATTTTTTGTTTCGACTTTATAAGAATTCGAGCATTTTCTGCCTGTATCGCTCCATCATTGTGCCTGATTGTTCTCGCTAAAGTAAAGAGGCATTATTAAACTTTCTTAATATACTCATACACTTCTTTAGGTTTTATATTAAGCATGTGGGCAATTTCCGTTATTTTCTTTCCTTCTTCCTTCATCTTTTTTACTTTTCTCTCCATTGTTTGCTCATATTCTTCTGCGATATCAAATAATGGACTTAATAAAGAGAGCCATATTTCAAAATCAGTAAATTTATTTCTTTCTAAAAACTCATTTAACAATATATCCAATTCTTTAGTTAGTATCATTCTTTTACCTTCTAACACTTGTTTCTCAGTTAGAAAATCACCTATATCTTTCATAAAATTAATAAATGATTCCATGGAATCTGCAAGAAAATCGCCACCACTCCAACTATCCATCCCGTGCATGAGTGAAGATATAGGGTATCCTTCCTCACTTAAGTCAATAATAATTGGATCTCCACACATAGTTTCATATGCAATAACAATCCAATTTGCATCCCAAGTATCTTCCTCATCGGTTACAAGGGAGTTTCCGTCGGTGTCAATGCTGTATCCTACTTGAAATTCATCTAATTGCTCAAAAGAACATACATCAAAATTCACATACTCTCTAATTTTTTTATGCTCTAAGTTCATAAGTTCTAAATT
Source organism: Bacillus cereus group sp. BfR-BA-01355 (assembly GCF_022663675.1). NCBI lineage: Bacteria > Bacillati > Bacillota > Bacilli > Caryophanales > Bacillaceae > Bacillus > Bacillus cereus group sp. BfR-BA-01355. The sequence goes on along the minus strand of NZ_JAKUFY010000024.1, from coordinate 31,930 downwards.
TCTCTTAATCTCTACTTTTTGATGATAAGAATTAAATTGTATCATTGTCATTTTTACTCCATCTCTATTATTACATTAAACTTCTAATCTTCATAAATTACCGATCCCATATACTTCAGGCTTCTACCATCCAGTTTTGCTTCTTCAACAAGTTCTTCATACTCAAAATCATATAACCTAATGACAGTATTGTATTGTTCTTCTAAACTTTCGCCATAAAAGTCTATCAGTTCACTTATAATTGATTCAGAATACGAAGCATTCTGTAGTAATTCAGACAAAGAAGATGTAACATGTTCACTATATGTATATTCTAATAAGTCTTGGTTATACTCAATGAAATCTATTTGAAAATCAGTCATAAAACGCGAAGAAATCCTGTTCCCCTCATTATCATATTTTATTTCTACATACTTTCTTAACACCATTTCGCTAGTACAATTTCCAAACCAAAGGGAAACAGCTTCTGGACTTTCCATTATATAATATTCCCGACTTAATCTATCTAATAATCCTTAAAAATAATCTATATTGATTTTCACTAATTTAGCAATCTCTAATTTCTCTACGAAAAAAGCACTCGCTACCAATAATAGGTTTTCAAGTGCTCAAATGTATATACTTCCCATAATAATCAAATCATTTTTAAGATTTGTTCCTTCACATTTTCGTCAAACTTGGCTCCTTCTACCTGTGCTCCCTTCCAAACTACATTGTCTAGCTTGGCACCGGTAAAATTCGCATTTGTGAAATTCCCATTTAAAAGGTTCGCTCCTGTTAAATCTGCGTTTGTAAAATCTGCGTTTGTAAAATCTGTATTTCTAGCATCTACTTCTGATAAATTAGCATCTTCTAAATATGCTTTTTCAAAGTTACCTTCTGTAAGATTCGCGTTGCTGAAATTTGTTCCCGTACAATCAGCCTGTTCCGCATTGATTCCTGATAAATTTGCATGGCGAAAAGTAGCATGATTTAATATCGTTCCAACTAATTCTCCATATGAAAAATCAACTTCATCAAAACATGTTTCAAAACAACTACTTATATTTACCTTTGCATATTTCATATTGGCTTTAGAGAAATTAGCTTCACCAAATCTACAATCTGCAATATGTATTTCCTCTAAATTACAGCTCCTGAAATCAGCAAACTCAAAATCACAATCAAAAAAAGATGCTCTCATTAGTGAAGAAGCTCTTAAATGGACTTGTTTTGCCATGATACCCTCTGCCATCACCTCTGACAAATCTGAAAAAGTAAGATCTAAATTGCTCATATCTAGCCCATCTATAATTTCATCATTGTATTGAGATCTATTTAATATTTCCATGACTCTTATTCTATCATTATTTTTCTCATCCATAATTACAAATTCCTTTCATTTAACTTTCCAGATACTCCTTCCAAGCAACATTTGGAGAATAAGTTACAACCATTCGACTTTCATGAAAACTTGGCATGGCCATTACTTGAGCTGGTTCTAAGTATTTCATTACATGTAACCAACTATCAAGTAACATATCTATATCGGCTTCTAATGGATTTTGTAAAAGGTCTATACAAATCCCACCCCAATCCAGCTCTGATACGACAGCTGGGCTATTTAGTAATAATTCCTTATCAAACATGTCTAAAATATGACCACTCAAATATGTTTTAGCGCCTACCCCCAAAGGACCGTTAGGAAGAAACCTTACCGGTATAGGTAAGGCAGACATATTCATCCACATATGTAACCGTTCACGTTCTGTATTCCATGGATAAGACGCTTTCCAAAAGATTTGCGACACCCCAAAACGTGGTTTTACAATTTCTGCGATTTGATCGGATAACTCAAAAAAAGCAGACCATAAACTTTTAGGTATTGATTTATGAAACTCAAACTCAAGATATGACCTATGACTCCAGTTAACTTTAAAGCTTCCTCTATAGTGCACTGCTTTATCACGATACAAATGTACTTCTGATACTTTACGTTTCAAAATCACCTTTTCAAGAATTTCCTCACGATTATATTCTACCCGTACAGTTTCACTGTTACCCCAATGAGTAGGAGCAAATTTTTCATTCGAATCAAACACGCTCAAAAGACGACCTAGTATCTCTTCCTGATTAATCGATACTGTAGGATACATTGTAATTGAGAAAAAATCAGGTTTCATGTATATCCTCCTTAATACTGAAAAATATAGTCACATAATAATTTTTATTCATAGTTTTTTCCATCGCCCTCCACCAGGTAAACGTGAATTGCCCTCCCATTTATCAGTCACTTTTCCACTACTTGGGTCAGTATAGTAAATCTCACTCTTTTCTCCTAAAGGCCCACTTGGTCTTGGATGAAGAGGAATCCCATTCAAATCAGGTTTATCGCTTGATATTGTCACAATATGACTTCCATTTTTATCTTCGAGCATCTCTCTTTCAGCTCGCATTTGCCTGTCGTTATGAATAGTTTGCTCTTTTTCACCCATTTTGTGTTTGTGATCATGAACTAAATCAATTTCAACCTTATCATTACGCCCAATACTATCTGGACGCGTAAGATGCCCTTCACTAGATGTATATGTAACAACCTCACCAGCGTTATTGTCTTCTAATTGGCGATCAAGATGTTCTCCCAAGGCTTTTCTCCCTTTTATTTCTTCTTCTCTTCCACGCTCTTGGCTCTTTCTTAAATTTTCAGTCCTAGTTTCCCAATCTTTACGCTCTAAAGGTTGTTTCGTTTCTTCACAATGACGATCATATCTAATATCATCTGCTGCCTTATAATCTCCTCGCGCTTTGGCTTCATCTATTTTCATTCAATAGTATTTTTCTCGTTCTGAAGTTAGTTTAATTTTGTTTGGGTTTGTATTACTACCTTCACCCGTCTCCTTAACCCCACCACTCTCCAAATTCGAGACCCTACTCTGAATACACGCCTTTGAGGCATCATGGGCTTCTTGGAATTTTCCGCTATAGTTCGTTCCAGTTCTAACGACACTTCCATCTGGCATTATTTCTACACCTTTAACGAATGGGGCTACGGAGTCCACACCTTTTGCTAATGTATTTTCAATTATATAATACTAATAGTTTCTGTTAGCTTTAATTCATAAAAATAACTTTTATAAATTTATAGTATACCTTTCAATTAAAAAAGCACTTGTTGCCTTTAGTCGGCAATCAAGTACTTTAAGTTAATATGTTTTTAATTATGGATAATTTTGTAATTTTTGTAGTGCAGTTTGACACCTTTTATATATTGTGACAACTACTACGTTAAAACTTACGAGTTTGTACGAGTTCGTTAGTTTAATATACATTCCATGTGTTTATATTCATCGCCATGTAAAATATCATCTCGCCTAAACTCGTACTTCGTTTTCTATTCTATCATTGCACATATTACTCTATGATGGTACAACCATCATGGAGTATATATTTTCAAACACCCTATTATTTTTTCTATCCATTTCACATAAACTTTATTTTTCATTCATCATTATATTTTTTAATCGTGTAATTTACTTAAAAAATCAGTAAATGTATCTGCAATATAAAATACATTTTCTCTTGCCAGTTCTTCTACTTGTGCTTCTGTTAAACCTTCTTGACGCATTAACATTTCTTTTTCGCCAGCATTCTCATGCTCCCAAAAAACTACAATTGGGTTTTCTGTATTATTTTTACAATCTAAACATATTAAATTTCCAGCTGGATCAATTGCAATAGGGAAAATCTTTTGCGGAAGCGTAGGTTTATATATTTCATACTTTTTAATAATGTACTCACTACTTTCCTCATCAAAACTAAATAAACTACCAAAGCAACGCTCTACATTGCCTACATTAAATTCTTCTGGTAATACACTCGCACCTCCATTTATTTTTACACAATCAATATAATCTTGAGGTAACTGGAAGCCTAATTGTAATCCAATTTCTTTAATCTTAGTTTCTGATACTTCTGCATCAGCATATTCCCACTCTAAATCTTTTCTCATCTAATACCCTCTCCCCATAATTTATTTCCACCAAGATGGTTAACCCCATGAATATCTGTTAATACTAATTGCATCTTTCCAGGAACCTGATGATGGTGCCAAGTAAGCCCCTTTATTCTTGCTCTCCCCTTTTCAATCTGATTAAGCTGTTGTGGAGTAAAAAGTTCCCTTGATACTTTACCTTCTTCAATTGCCTTTTTTAATATCCTTGTACACTCTTTAAACTGATCTGTATCTTTCATAACATAATATTCTTCCTTTAATTTTAACGTAAATTTTAAGTTATCTCCTTTAAAAATAGGAAAACCTAACACATCATAGTCTACACCCTGCACATGTGTTCCTCCTGCCAATCCTTTATTAATTATATTATTTTTAGGTGAAGCGTTTAAAAAGTCATCAACATATCCTACTACTGATTTAAACTCTTCAACACTATCATACCCAAATTCTTTGATAGTAGTATCATCTACTTGTTTTAAGAAATCTTCAACATTATCATATCCCTTAGGCACAATTGATCTATTAATCAAATTTCCGTCTTTATCGTAATTATTTTTAATTACTTCGTCAATTTCAGATCTATGAACAGCGTTACCCGTACCCTTAACCCCACCACTCTCCAAATTCGAGATCCTACTCTAAATACTCGCCTTTGAGGCATCATGGGCTTCTTGGAATTTCCCGCTATAGTTCGTTCCAGTTCTAGCGACACTTCCATCTGGCAGTATTTCTACACCTTTTACGAATGGGGTTACGGAGTCCACACCTTTTGCTAATGTATTTCCAATTATATAATACCAGTAATTTGGGTTAGCCTTAATTCACAAAAATAATTTTTATAAATTTATAGCATGCTTATCTATTAAAAAAGCACTTGTTGCCTTTAGTAGACAATCAAGTGCTTTAAATTTATATGTTTTTAAGTAGTATTAAATTTGTAAGTTTTTTAGTAACAGTTCGACAGCCTTACATGTTGTGACAAATCCTAGGTAAAACTTACAAGTTTATATAAATGCATTCTACTTGTAGTTATTGCTTAATAAATATAGAATACATTGTTTTATTCTCCTATTAACTTCTTCCTCATTTTATGTGTTTCTAAATCTGCTAATCTAACAGGAATAGGTAAATGACTCTCATTATTAATACAGTTCATAACAATTTCAGTACTTGTATCTAAATCAATCCAGTTCCCACAAGAAACAAAAATAGGTTAAACACTTTGTCGTAATTAAAGTTCAACCATAGATTTCTATTGTTCATCCTTAAATTTCAATTGTGAAATGAGACTTTCTAAACTATTAGTTATTCGTTTATACTCATTTAATTCAAAATCTTCAACTAAAATTTCACCTGTATTGTTGTCTAGCACTATTAACATGCCATTTGATTCAAAACCAATTGGGATAAATTTAAAAATATCCTCTTTAGATTCTGCATAGTCTTTGACAAGTGAAATAAAATAATCTGGTTCAATCCCTGGAATAACGGGGTGCAAATTAATATTATAAGAAGAAACCCATCCCGTTAATTCTAAAAACCAATATGAATTGAAATACTTCTTCACCGAATCATGTAACTGAACGTTATATTGACTTTCAATTTCATCAAAGGAAAATTCCACTCCCTTCTCTATTGGTTTCCAAGAAATATATCCATATTCATCTTCTTCACCCGAATATATAAATTCATCTACATCTTCATTCCATGCTATTTGCGGTAAGGACTTGTTGTACTCCATCCATTTATCTATAAATTTTTCAAAATAGTCTTTCATAACCTCTTTCATATTAGAAATCACTCCTTAATAAGTTTCTGTAGTAACTCTGAATAAATTTTATCTTTCCCCCATATTCCTGCCTCTTTTTCTATATTATGAATTCCACCGGAGCCTGGGTGTAGTTTTTGGGGCACTGGAAATGCTTGTCCACCTCCACCAATATGATGATGAACTAATTTGTCCCCCCCTAACACCTTTAACATCATATTGAGAGAAATATTCCCTAAACACCTTATCATTAACAGGACTATCAGTAAACGGATTCCTACCTTCTATTATTGCTCTATTATTCGGGCTGAATGCTTCTGGATGTCGATCAAGGAGTTCACTCCAAAAATACTTTAAATCACGTCTCCATCCTTCTGCATTAGTGTACTTTTCGCCTTTCCCAACAAAAGGCATCTCAACGACTGTACGTTGATCTGCAATATAAACTGGATCTATATTTTGAAGTTCTACACCACGATATGTTCTAATAGGATTATCAATATCACCCGTACCCTTAACCCCACCACTCTCCAAATTCGAGATCCTACTCTGAATACTCGCCTTTGAGGCATCATGGGCTTCTTGGAATTTCACGCTATAGTTCGTTCCAGTTCTAGCGACACTTCCATCTGGCAGTATTTCTACACCTTTAACGAATAGGGATACGGAGTTCATGTGCAGTGATAATCAAGTTGTTTAATTTTGTGTCTAGAAATGCAATAACCTTCTGCCTGTTAATTTGGTACGAGGTTATTAAAGTTGTTTAAAAATAAGTTTTATTTGTTGCACTTTTTCATTTAAGTGAATAATAAAAGTGTTTAATTTCTGGATAGCTAATAATTAATAATCACCCCTTTAATATTCAATCCCAAACATTAAAAATTACTTCACCGATATTTTCTGGTCGCCAATATTTAGCATCTTTTAATTCTTCTTCTGTTAAGTTGTGTTCCCTAGGTATAAAAGGCTTTTCTAAATAAGCTTTCGACAAAACTTGATAGTACGCTTCAAATTCACTTTCTAATATGGGCATATCAATAAAACTAAAAATAATTTTTCCTTCTACATTTTTATCCGCAAAAGCTAAGAAAGGATAAAACTCATGCAATAAAATAATAAATTCCTTATCGTCTATTATCACTATCACTTCAAAAAAATTTCGGGATAGTGTGGTTGTATCCATTCTACTATTTTGAATTTACATGTCCTCAATACATCATAAAATATTCTCTTTGTTTCATTTTCATTATGGGAATTTAAATGTATTGCTTTCAAACCTGTAATATGTGGCGGTATTTTCACTCCCAAAACCTCATTCCCTTTTATTAACTAACCACAGATATCGAAACATTATTCCTTTTATTATACGAGAAACTCAAAAGATGGTATTAAATTTCAATTCTGTACGATTTTTTAAACAACTTTATTATTCGTGGTCAGTCCACACCTTTGGCTAATATATTTTCAATTATATAATAATAGTAATTTTCATTAGCCTGAATTCATAAAAAATAATTTCTAAAAATTTATAGCATGTCTATCTATTAAAAAAGCACTCGTTCCTTTAGTTGACAATCAAGTGCTTTAAGTTCATATGTTTTTAAGTAGCATAAATTTGTAAATTTTATAGTAATAGCATGGCACCATTTACATGTTATGACAACTACTACATTAAAACTTACGAGTTTGTACGAATTCGTTAGTTTTATGTCCATTCCATACCTTAATATTCATCATCCAGTAAAATGTCATCTCGCCTAAGCTCATACTTCGTTTTCTATTCTATCATTGCACACAGTACTCCATGATGGTACAACCATCATGGAGTACTTACTTTCAAACACCATATATTTTTTCTATCCACATCAAAAACAAATTCGTTTTCATTCTCTTTTCTTGTCTACCTACGTATTAAACTTTAAATATAATCATATATAAAACAAAAAATATACAAATAATACTTATAACTTCTATTCATCATAAACAATTAATCTTCTTATAATAAAAATGACCTTATTCAGCTTTAAGCTAAACAAGGTCATTTATCTATATTAAAACTCTTCTTCCCATGCTTCTTTTGCATCCAATAACCTTTGTGATAAAAACTCATAAAAATTCTTTGCTGTATTGTAGTCATCAAGTCCACCTTGTCTATCCCATGCTATTACTGGGCACTCATTGTTTTCCATATTACTAGTGTCTAGACAATAAGCATATTCCCCAATATCTTCAATAACTACTAAATTCTCACTCATTCCTAAATCCCTATAACTCTCTGTTTCAATAACAACAGAAGCTATATTAGACTTAGCCACCCCTAAAATATCAACACCAAATAACCCACCAGAGCCATAATTAGTTAAAAACCACTTATAACTTTCTGGCAATTTTAACTGTAGGGTATCTTGAACATAATCAACTTGTTTTTTATCTACTCCACCAGTAAAGTCATCTGATTCCATATTTATCTTAATAAAATTGGTTAATTCCTCTTTATTCATTCAAAATTCCTCCTTTTATAATTCAGCTTTATCTATTTGTTTAGCTCTCCATCTCCAATATTTCGACCTAAAATTTTCATATTGCTTTTTTAACACAGGGTCGTTTCTAAAGCTTCCACCATTCTCCACTAAGCCATGCAATATTTTATAATATTCCTTATGCATACTACCCGGGAGCTCCACCATTGATCCGGGCTCTCTTTGAATTAAATGATGAAGTTCTATAGCAGTCCCATCTTGCCAAATTGGTGCTCTTCCTTTTTTCATCAATTGGAGATTTGTCATACCAGTTTTAGGGTCAATTCTCATATAATCAATATCTAACCTTTGAAAAACCCGTCTGCTAATATCCCTTACTTCTCCATTAACTTTAGTTGTTCCAGTATATTCTACATCCTTATAGTTTTTATATTCTTTACCCGTACCCTTAGCCACACTACCTTCCTTACTAACTCCTGAACCACCACTACCCTTAGCAAGTTGATAAGCATCATCCTTAGCTGCCGTACTTGCCTTTGAAAACTTTCCGGCTACTTCTCCAACAGTTGAAGATTCTATATAAGGAAACTTCATTCCTATTCCAGTATCCACCGTCCTAACTGCTACTGGAATAGGAGTATTTTTCATAGCATCTAGTGCATTCTTTAAAGTCTTATTTTCCTTAAGCGATTGTACCACATTTCCACCCAAATTTGGATTAAAACCAGGCATTCCTTCTTTGAATTTTAATAATTTGGCTAAATCAGCTAATTCACTCGTGCCTTTGAATGCTTTTACTCCTTTTCCTACTGCTCCAACAACTGGGATTGCATCTAATCCGCCAAAAATGATGTTTCCTACCCGCTCTTCTTGGCTCAATTTCCTATGTGTTCCCCAGTCTTCTCCGTCGATACCGCTTTTTATTTGTACACCTCCGTATACTACTGCGGCAGCGGCCCCGAGTGGTGGACAAAGGATTGTTGTGATGATGATTCCTACGCCTATTCCTATGTCTCGCACCATTTCTAGTTTTTTCTGTTCATCTTCTATCGATTTGTATTCAAATCCTCGTGTGGATGGGACTACTTTCTTGTATTCTTCATAATTTAATTTTGCATCTGGATTTTGTTTTTTTAGTTCTTTGTATTCCCCTCTCAGTACTTTATCAAATGCAGGTGAATCTTTAAAAATATCTTCTACTGCTATTTTATCTTTCTTCTTCTGTATTGTTTGTGGTACACTTCCGTAGCCTGCATGCGCACCTGGTAATACTGTCGTTGTTGTAGAGCCAATTCGGTTATCTGTTTTGAAACTGAGAATAGATGTATCTCTCATTTTTTGAGCGAATTTATCCATTTCTACTAAAAAAGGTTTATCTATATGTTCAGAGACCAATCGCCCTGCTTCTCCGCAATATTTTTGTAATGTCGAATAGCTCTCGAGTAATTCCCCGATTTTTTGCGATTGATCTTTAGGATTAAAATGTATACTACCATCCGAGTCTAAATCTCGTATTCTTCCATCAATTTTTTTTAATAGTTCATTTGCGTCCCGTAATTTTATGAGTGCATCTTTTGTAATTCGATTCATACCATCCCCCATGTTTTGCCATGGTTCAGGTCTATATTTCACATCCATTTCGTTTTCATCCCCCAGCCGTATGGTGATTTCTACAACTTACTTAATATTTCACGTAATTGTTCGTCCTTTTCAAGCATTTCTACACATACATTTCCTACAACTGTCGCTGACCTAGAATAGTGTTCAGCCAATTCTAGTGTTTTGTGTAATATATCAGGATATTTTTCAATTACTCTCATCGCTTCACCTTTTTGATAAAAATCACAGCTTAATAAACTCTCAATATTCGTTCCAATGACGTCTACATGGATTTTATATATATTTTCTAACTTCATTACTATATCAAGTAGTTCTTGAAAATTAACTAATACTTCTTCTCCACCACCAGAACCACTATCTCCCATTGATACTTGCATTATTGAATACCTCCTAACGAGAATTGTCTCGGGTCAATTAACTTTTTATATGGCATTTTTAACACGTCATACAATTTCTTATTAACCGCATAGAGGCTCACCCAGTCATATCGATTACGATCTACATCTATTTGAACGAAATCTTCTCCTTCAGTGAAATATAAGAAACATTCCCATTTTCCTCCTCTATTACTTCGAGGCCTCGTATACGTTTCTATCGCTATAACGTCTTTATTTGATAAATCTTTTTCCTCAAATGTTTGTTGTTCTGCCTCTGTCATTCTCTTTGAGAAAAATGTATCTTCTATTTCTCTCGGTTCTCTCAATAAGAAGGGTATGCGTGTTAATAATGAGAAATATACGTCCGGTTTTGGTATGTAGTCGATCTCGTATTTTTTATTTGGTTCTATTTCTGTTAATACAGCCACTCGGTCTTTATCCTCTTTTAAAAAGCCAATTAATACATTATTCATTCTCGTGTATTCATGACAATTTTCATATTCCTTTAATAGTTCAATTATTTGAAAAGCTGCAGGGGTAATTCCATTTTCACTTGTAAGTAAGCCCTTTTCTTTTAAACTCGTAGTTGCTTTCGTGACACATTCTTCATCAAGTAAAATAATTGCGTCACGGTTTGGCAATCCAAATATATCGGTAACCCCAGCTGCACCTGCGAGAACATATAATTCAGCAGGTGCAAAAATCATTTCTTTCCCCATTCTTTTATCCCTCGTTTCTCCATCACAGTTGTTTTATCGCTCTTACTTCCGATCTATCTCCGTACGTTTGAATGCTTTTATCTAACTCTTTCAAAGCTTTCGTATGCCCTTCAAATGCCTCTACCATTTCTGAATTATATTGAATGATTAAATCAAGATAACTTAAAAATGCATCTCTAGTTTTTCCATTCCATTTCGCACCTGTGACATATGCTTTTAAATCTTTCGCTTGGTTTAAAGAATCCTTCATACCATTTTCAATGTTTTGTGCGTAAGAAATGGCACTTGCAGTGTTACTTCCTATAATTTCAACCTCTTTACCACTCATGTTCGTTCCCTCCATTCTTTGTATACTTAATGGATAAGTTTTTCAATTTCCTTTTTCTTTTCTTCAAAAGCCTTGGTCGCGGCAGCGTATGCTGACGCTTTCTCCGATTCTGCTTTCGCTTTATATTCCAAATACTTTGCATAAGCTGTACTTTTTGCAGATCCAATATCGCTTAATGCACTTTTAAAATAGGATACTAATGTATGTAATTCTTCATCCTTTTCATGACGTTTTTGTTCAAATTCAACTGCTGGAATTTTATTAGCTTCTAAACCATTACTTTTACTCTCATAATCTCTCTTTGCTGATTCAGCCTCTTGAATGAATTGCTTTAACTCTCTTTCTTTATCTTTTAAATAATCGTGTAAATCATCATACCGATCTCGTTTCCTCGCACTTTCTGTAAAACCAGACGCATTTAAAAAAGCATTGTACAATTCATCTAACATCTTTCTCCCCCTTTAGCACAATAACTATGTAGTTAAATTCATATATTTAAACATTAATATTCATTACATTAAGAATTAACAAATAATTATTTTTACATATTGCTATTTTATCAAAGGGATTTTAACATTTCCATATTTTATGAATGGCTTTCGCATTTTTCTTCAATAAAGTGAAACTTTAATCAATATGACTATGTATTTATGTGCAGAAATAATAAAAAACACTGCCAGGCGCAGTGTTTTTTATTACTACCTTTTATCCAATTCATTCATATTAAATCCTTGCTTGAGAGTAAGACCAATTCTTTCTTATTTTCATCAACAACTATTTCTGGATAATCCCAATGAAGCGTACGAGTAGACTCCCTGATTCGTTTTACTATTCCTTTGGCTGTTTTATTTCTATATTCATTCCAATATTTTGGCTCAGTCGCTCTTAAAAGAACGATAGAAAAAGGATCTGATATGAATATCAGATCCTTAACTTTAATTTCTTAATACATACATCTTTTTACACGATAACTGGTTCGTACGTGCTCAAATTATCATACTCAGTTTTTACAATACTAGGCGGAAGGTTAACACATCCTCAGATTCACCTTTTCTTGTAGCAGTGCATAATGTTTAATAAAATTAAAGCATATTTTTACTTACCAGACTTAATTTTTTCGTTATATTCTTCTAAAGTTAACCCTTTTTCTTTTAGATAAACGGCAACTTCTTTTCCTACATAACGATAGTGCCATGGCTCATACTTAATGCCAGTACTATTCTCTTTATCTTTTGGATAGCGGAGAGTAAACCCATACTCTGCAGCATTCTTATCTAACCATTTGAATGCATCGGTAGTTTCAAATTTTGCATTTAAATCTTCTACAGTATTCTGCCATTCAACTGAAATAATGTCTAACGCTAATCCAGTATGATGTTCACTTGCACCAGGATACTGAAGATATTCCAACGCCTTAGCACTAGCCTCTTTATCCGACAAACCTTGAGATTTATAGCTTTTAACTGACGCATCATAATAAGTTTGTTGTAATTTTATAGCTCGATAACCTGATCTTAAATAAAGATTGATTCCCTCTTTTTTTGCAGCTGCTACCATATCCTGATAGGAAGTTGCAATTCTACTATCTATTTTCATATTTGGCTTCGCATTTTGGGTGATACTTGTTAATTCAATTCCTAGTTCCTTTGATAACATATGCTCTCTATTTACAAGGATAATTCTCCAATCATTAACATCAGAGATAGGTAAAACATCTTTTTTCTTCGCATGTATTTCATTTTTATTTTTATCGTTATTATTAGTAGTTTCCTGAGATGTTTGCTTTCCACTACAAGCAGCAAGACTCCATCCCATTGCCAATACCAATGCTAAAATTATAAATTTTTTAATTGTATCTCATTCCCTTTTTGTTTATTAGTCTTTATACCAATTTCCCAACACGTCTCTAGGAATCTCCTTGAAATCCTTCAAAGAAACCGGGCCGACAAATTTTTTAATTCCATGTTTTTTAGAATTTTCATTCGAATAATCTTTTAAAAATTGAATTTTAAATTGTTTCTTACCATCAGCGTAGTCGGTTACTGTCGGTACGATTGCCGCTTGTCGTATACCAAAAGTTTTATCTTCATACTTAACGAATTGTACATAAGATAATCCTCCAACCAATGTTTCTAATTTTTCTTGCGCAGAAATAAGATTTCCAAGAGAATAATAGATTAGCGTTTCATGTCCATCTTTATTTTGTTTCCACTCAATTGGTTGAATTACATGTGGATGATTTCCAATTACTACATCTACACCTAGATCTGTTAAATATTGAGCAACTTCTTTTTGTTGCTTTGAAGGTGTTGAGGTATATTCTACTCCCCAATGCACCATAACAATCACCATATCAGAGCTACTCTTTGCCTTTTCCACATCATTTTGTATCGCTTTTTTATCAATTAAATTTAAAGCCCAAGACTTATCAGCTGGAATTTTAATTCCATTCGTACCATATGTATAATTTAGTAACGCAAAACGAATACCATTTTTTGTAATCGTTTTTATTTCATTACGCTCGTTTTGACTCTCATTAATACCTACCGGGATAACATCCGGATATTTCTTCCAGTATTCTCTTGTATTCGCAACACCTTTAATACCCATATCCATAGCGTGATTTGTCGCTTGCGTCACTATATTGAATCCAGTGTCCACTAAAGATTGGCCTACTTCTTCAGGTGTATTGAAAGTCGGATATCCCTGTACTTTTAAATTATTTCCGGCAATCGGAGTCTCCTGGTTCACTATAGCAAGATCACTTGATTTAACAGCTTTTTTGATATTTTCATAAATATAATTATAATCATATGAACCGTCTTTTTGTTTGCCATCTTTAATTACTGCGTCATGATATAAATTATCACCCGTTGCTATTAAATTCACAACCGATTGTACTTTTTTATCTTCCGTAAAATTAGGAGACTGTTGGATAGGACTTTTCTCTACCCAATTTGGTGCTTTTAATGATGTATCTATATTGGATTCAGCTGGTGGTAATGAAGCTTTAGATGTCTTAACATCTGTATTACCACAAGCGGTTAAAAGCACTAAAAAAATAAGACATACTAAAAAAAACTTTTTACTTCTCTGTAAAGTATCTAACATGTGATCCTCTTTTCTGTTTTATTCCTTATAACCAGTTCTAACAAATCATTCTTTACAACAACGTATTTTGGTTTTACCCTTAATTATGGAAGGACACTCTGTTACACCTGCTTCGGAATATACTAATAATTGTTTTCCGCTTTCTAGCAATCTATCGATTCCATCAGAAATGATAGATTACTAGAAAAAGATGACCCATCAGGATGTCGACTAGTTTGATATACCTGTTCCAATTGCAGTAACTCGTTTAATATTTAAACAAGATAGGAGAATCTCGTTCATATAGCCTCTTCTCTCGCTTTATGTTTAAGGTGCCTCCCAAAAAGGGGATCGTTGCTGTACCCCTTTACATAGTGCAAAATTTTTGTAACTATTTTCTTTCATTCTAGCGACAAACATTATACCGATAACAATAAGTAAGACCCAAGAACTTATTTTACCAATATACGAAAAAAGTAGCAATCTTTTGTCTCATATAAAGAAGCCAATTAGGAGAGATGAACGAGAGATTCATTCTATTCAATTCCTTCATTGATTAATAAAAAAACAAGCCATCCAACTATTGGATGGCTCTATACTATAAAGAGAATTTGTTATTGGATTACTTCAATTTCCCTTCAAAAACAATCTTCCTACCGCACGGCTCAACTACTGTTTTGCCGTCTTTCTTTACTTCATGAAAGATTGGCTCTTCCATACGACGAGACGGAGCGTAGCCTTCTTGTTCCATACGTGCTAAGCAGTCTGTAATTGTTTCATTTTCAAGTACTTCAAATTTCTTTTTATTAGGTTGTTTTGTCATGCCCTAACCTACTTTCTATTTTTCTTGATGCGAATTGATTTTTCATGTAGACCATATATAACATTGCGAGAATTCCCATTATAATCATAACCGCAATAAAAAAGCTTGTATACTGTATTTTTTCTATAAATACGCCGCCTAATACAGGTCCCATAATACTTCCTAAACTAAAAGCGATTCCGGATAATATATTACCTGCTGGTAGTAAGTGTCTCGGTAATAAATCAGTCATAAATCCAAGCCCTAAAGAGAAGCACGATCCAATAACCATACCCGCTAAAAGCATGCAGGCAAAGACGATCCAGTAATATTGATCAAATACGGCGGCAAGTAGAAAAATGCCCGTACTTATGCTAAACGTCCACGTTAATATACGGTCCCTTCCGTATTTGTCACTTAATATACCGAGCGGAATTTGTGTAATAATACCCCCAACTGCAAATGCTGGTAACAAGAAGGATACATCTGAAACAGACCACCCTTTACGAAGTGCGTATACTGGTAAGTTACTGTTTAACATCGCTTCAAGTACGCCATATGCAAGTGGACCTAGCAATGCAATCCATCCTAATCCAACAACTTGTTTATAACGAGAAAATGATGATTCACTCTTCGCTTCTCTTTCATCTTGCGCTGGGAATGCATTTTTTGTTGGAAGTAGTAAAAGCCAACCTATTAAACAAAGTACAGTAGATATAATAAATGGTGTCGCAAGACCGTACTGCACAGTGCTTGCTAAATACGGACCAACGGCAAAACCAATTCCGAAGAATACACCGTATATCGATACTTGTCTCCCTATTTTACTTGGGTCCGATGTTGTCGTGATCCATGTTTGTGTTCCGACATGAAGCATATGATCTCCGACTCCAACTAGAAATCTAAGGATAAACCATACCCAAAACGAAAATGTTTGTGTAAAAAAGAATAATGAAATAATAACGAGAAACCCACCTATAACAATAATCGGCTTCATTCCAAACCTTTGCATCGGTTTTTCAAGAAACGGCGAAATGACTAATATCCCAATGTACAATGCCGTCGCATGAATACCATTAATACTTGAACTAACCCCTTCTTGTTCAAAAATCATTGCAATGGCAGGTAAGAGCATTCCTTGTGACAAACCCGAGATTGCTACAATCCCAACCATAATCCAAAAAGTAAAACGCATTGACATCCCTTTCCCTCTCCTTCTCACGCTTCCACTTTTCATTATAAACTGTTTCTGCAAATGCGTGTACGAATATTCGCAATAAAAAACAAGCTAAAAGAATGAACCTTTTAGCTTGTTATCTTATCCTTCCCAAACTTGCGCTTTCACATTGTAATGAAAGTGTTTAAAATATGGATTTTCATAAAATGATGGTCCATATAAGTAATGTTGCATATGAGCTGTTAGTGGCTGCTGCATTTGTAAAGGAACTACAGCTGGTGAAACTTGCATATACATCGGATCTATCATTATTTTTGTATAGATATGATGATTATATGGCGAATAAGCGATTAAGGATGGTTTATGCATTGATAATCTCCCCTTATACATACAAATGTTATAGTATATGCAACACTTCTCATTTCGGGGATTATTTCTGTTCTAACCAATTCTCTACATGTTTTATAAATACATCTAAACAATCAATAAACGGTGAGTGTCCGCAATCTTCTAATACATTCAACTCTGCATTTGGCAAATGTTTCGCTAATTCCTCACCGACTACTTGCGGTACGACATAATCTCTATCACCTTGTATGACGAGTGTTGGCGCTTTAATACGATGAATTTGCTTACTTCCCTCTACAACCCCGTTATGTTCATCTGAAATATTAAATGTAATGAGCGCATAATTCACATCTACGAAATTACGTTGCGTTAACATATCATCTAAATACTTTTCATAACGGTCCGGTTCAGGTTGACTATGTGTATATATTAATAGATTCCATACTGTACGGTAATATAGTTTGTTCATATTTTTTATCGCATCTAATACTGGAGCGATTTGTACTGGATCTTGCGCAATTTCTTCTTTCGTCTTTACTAAACTTGATACAATCGGCTGCCCATTCGTATCTTTTTTAAAGATTGGGTATCCTTTCATTCCTACTGATTCTACTAAAATTAACTTTTCTACAAAATTTGGGTGATTCGCTGTAAATTGCATCGCAACGCCACCGCCCATTGACCAGCCCATTAATGAGAATTTCTCTAGCTTTAACTCGTCGATAAATAATTTTACATCCTCTGCAAAGTCTTGTAATGAATCTATCGATCGATTATACGTTGATTGTCCAAACCCTCTTAAATCAAGAGCGTAAATATGGTATTGATCTTGCAACTTTTCAATGACTAAATCCCAATGTTGTGACGATGTCATGTTCCCGTGAATGAGTACAAGAATATCTGTATTTCGCCTTCCAACTTCCTGATATGCAATCGTTTCTCCGTTCGATAGTGAAACAAACTCCATTGTTGCAGGCTTAATCATCACAAGTTCCCCCATTCTATTTAATAGAAAGAAAATTCTTTACTTAATTAAAGAATAGCACGTAGAATATACGTTCGCAACATAAAACCTATAAGAATTTTTTACATAAATCAACATGTCTATTACTAGACAATTATTATAAAAAAGTATATAGTTAGCTAGGTAACTAATTTGAAAGGATCAAAATACATGGACGAAAAACAACATTTTTTTCACATCGTCAGCCAGACTTCTCGAAAGTTTACGAAGAAATTTAATGAACGTGTATCTCCAACAGGGTTATTTAGTGCGCAATGGGCTGTTATTTTCCGCATTAATCAAACTGGTTCTTGTACGCAAACAGAATTATGCCAGTATTTAAATGTTGAATCACCAACGATGACTCGTACGTTAACACGTATGGAAACGATGGGATGGATTATTCGTACAGAAGGTAAAGATCGCCGCGAGAAGCTTATTTCTTTATCCGAAACAGCGATAAAGATGATTCCAGTATGGCAAGAAGAAGTTGACACTTTCGAAGAAAAAACGCTAGAAGGTATTAACGAAGATGATTTACATCAAGCATTTCAAATGTTACAACAAATTATTAAAAATTTAGATTAAATTGGAGGGATGACGATGCAAAGTGAGAAACTTTGGACGAAGGATTTCCTCGGAACTTGTTTTAGTAGTCTATTTCTCTTCTTAACATTTTACATGCTTATGACTACTCTGCCTGTCTATGTAATAGACGGCCTAAAAGGAAAACCTGAGGAAATTGGTTTAGTTGCAACTGTGTTTCTTATTTCTTCTGTTTTATGTAGACCATTCACAGGAAAATGGCTCGATGATTTAGGAAGAAAGAAAATATTATTTATTTCACTTTCATTATTTTTAGCCGCTACTGTTATGTATTTCGGTGCGCAAAGTTTATTCTTATTACTTGCCCTTCGCTTCTTACACGGTATTGGGTTCGGGATGGCAACGACAGCTACTGGTACGATTGTAACTGATGTTGCGCCAGCTCATCGACGAGGCGAAGCACTTGCATATTTCGGCGTATTTATGAGTCTGCCGATGGTAATTGGTCCTTTTTTAGGTTTAACAATTATTTCTCATTTTTCGTTTACTGTGTTATTTATCGTTTGTTCCGTATTTTCATTACTTGCATTTTTATTAGGGCTACTTGTCGATATTCCTCACGAAGCACCTGTTAGCAAACAAAAACGTGAAAAAATGAAATGGAAAGACTTAATCGAACCATCTTCTATTCCGATTGCACTTACAGGATTTGTTTTAGCCTTTTCTTATAGTGGTATTTTATCCTTTATTCCTATTTATGCGAAAGAACTCGGTTTAAGTGAAATTGCAAGTTACTTCTTTATTGTATACGCACTTGTTGTTGTCATTTCTCGTCCATTTACAGGAAAGATTTTTGATCGCTTCGGTGAAAATGTACTCGTTTACCCTGCAATCATTATTTTCACAATCGGAATGTTCATATTAAGCCAAGCACAAACTTCATTTTGGTTCCTTGGCGCAGGTATGCTAATCGGTTTAGGTTACGGAACATTAATTCCGAGTTTCCAAACGATTGCAATTTCTGCCGCCCCAAACCATAGACGTGGTTCTGCGACAGCTACGTATTTTTCATTCTTTGATAGTGGTATTGGTTTTGGTTCTTTCATTTTAGGTATTGTCGCAGCGAAATCCAGTTATCATAATATGTATTTTATCGCAGCTATTATCGTTGCGTTCACTTTACTTTTATATTACGGATTACACGGACGAAAACAAAAATTCAAGAAACAACCTACAGACGGAAAAATTTCCGCTTAACGTTAATAAGGAAAGTAAACTTCCCCGTTTACTTTCCTTATTTTGTATTTCTTTCAAGACGAGCGTATACTTATAGTAGAAATAAAAAGGAGGGCCATATATGAAACTAAAAAAATCTCCCCTACTCTTACTTATACTAACATTCATATTTGTAATTACAGGGCTTGGGTTTACTTACTTCAAACATAATAAAACGACCCCATCAAAACATAATGTGACAAAAGAAAACTGGTTAAATGACCCTTACTTACGTTGGTCGTATACACATATGAAAGAATTCACTTTAGTTAATAACGTAAAAAACAACCCTGACCAAATTGCTCACTTCCCTTCCGCATTGCAAAACTTAGATGATTTTGCTGTGGAGCGTAGATTCGGAAATACAACTCCTCTAAAAAAACTTTTAGACGATAACAAAACAGATGCTTTTGTCGTTGTACATAATGGACAACTTGTTTATGAACGATATTTCAATGAGTATAAACAGAATGAACCTCATGGTATGGCATCATTAGCAAAAGTCTTTACCGGGGCAATTATACAATCTCTCGCTGAAGAAAAACGTATTGACTTAGAAAAAACAGCTGACACTTACATAAAAGAATTAAAAAACACACCGTTCGGTAATGCCACACTTCAGCAATTAATGGACATGCAAGTTTCAGCTGAATATCCTACTCATGGATATGAGCAACCTGGGCTAGAAAATCAAGATGCACAATTATATTTAGCTAGCAATATTTTACCCCGCGGCAAAAATTACGACGGTCCGATGAAAATTTATGATATGTTACGGGAAGCCGAAGAAACTGCACCGCCTGGTTCTTCCTTTTCTTACAATAACGGATCAACAGAAACGCTTGCTTGGATTATTAGAACTATTACTGGTAAATCACTAGCTGAAAATGTAAGCGAACGAATTTGGTCTCAAATTGGTATGGAAGAAAACGCGTATTACGTTACAGATGAAATAAAAATAGAACAAGCAAGCGCTGGCTTAAATGCAACTGCTAGAGATATGGCGAGATTCGGGCAATTACTATTAAACAACGGGGAATATAACGGAAAACAAATTCTCCCTTCTTCTATTACAGAAAGTGTAAAAAATGTACAAGAAGGTGAACTTGAAATTAGTATTGGCGCTTCTATTTCTTATCATAATCAATGGTGGATTCCCCACAATGAACAAGGTGCTTTCGAAGTGTTAGGTAGTTACGGACAAACACTTTACATCGATCCGAAAGCAAATATGGTAATCGTTCATTTCTCTTCTAACGCAACGCCAAGTAATGAAATACATTCGGTTTATTCAAATATGTATATTGATATTGCACATCATTTAGAAAAGCTTCCACAGTAGTGGAAGCAGGAGTTTAAACCTTGCACAGTTATGACTATTCAATTGAACACTCGATCTGTTGTGCTAAAACGTCAATATAGTAAAAAAGGATCTCTCTTGATATAGAGAGATCCTTTTTTTATTTCTTCTTCTTTTCTGTCGGTTGGCTTTGTTTAGCGAAATTAGATGAATCATCGAAATTTGGTTGCTTTTTACCTGCATTATTACTTCTACCTTTTCCCATATGTAATGCACCTCCCCTCATCCTTACTATTCCCAATAAAAAACTCCTCTTGCGTTCAGGAAAAAATTTTTATTGTCGCTTATTAATAATGTCCAACAGTTCTCGTAGTACTTCCAACACTCTCGGTTCTGCCATACCATATTGTATACTTTCAACCATAGTGTTAATGGTGATCATCATGCTGAGCTTGATAAAGAACAGCTTGTGGATAAAAAAACCGTACATTCCATACATGTGAAAGAAGTTTTAGTGGTATTTTGACTCATCCAAGCATATAAAGTAACTAAATACTTGCTTGGTACCTATCTGTTTGTTGCACAAAACCAACATCCCTAGTAATCTCTCGTAAGATATTTGAAGATAACAATCTTTAAAATTCTTAAGCAAATAATTGTAATTCATCAGATACAAGAATAGACATAAAAAAACGCTATCCTTTCCTATATATTTATAGAAAGAATAGGTTTTTTCATTTTAATAGTATTACTTGATAGTATTGGCATTCCTATTAAAGCTAATATACAAATAACATCAATAAACTTGTAACTATGCCAACCCAAATGCAAAGAATGAAACAATAACCCATAATGTCTTTAATTTTCAATCCCAGCACACCTAAAAGAGGTAATGCCCAGAACGGCTGAATCAAATTTGTCCATGCGTCCCCCCAACCTACCGCCATAGCGATAGTAGCCGGATCTACACCTAACTTCAATCCTGCCAGGACCTGCAGTGGTCCTTGTAAAGCCCATTGCCCCCCGCCAGATGGCGCCAATAAGTTTACCAACCCGGCTGACCAATATGTAAATATATCAAATGTATCCTTTGACGCAATGGATGCCATCCATTCAATGATTGA
Source organism: Bacillus cereus group sp. BfR-BA-01355 (assembly GCF_022663675.1). NCBI lineage: Bacteria > Bacillati > Bacillota > Bacilli > Caryophanales > Bacillaceae > Bacillus > Bacillus cereus group sp. BfR-BA-01355. Next base: position 9,982 of record NZ_JAKUFY010000024.1, on the reverse strand, counting down.
GCTTCCCAAACCTGAACTACCTAAAACAGCAATAATCCCTGCATAAAATGGAAACTGTAAGATAATTGGAGAAATGGATTGCGCAGATTCTTTGAATCCTTGTGCAAAGTTACCAAGAGAACCATGTAGGAGCAAACCAAGTGACAAGAAAAACAAATTAATGATATTTAAATCTAAACTATGACCGTTCATGAATTCATAAACACAATACAACGTGCCGATTGCGCCTAATATTATTCCTAAAACTGGTGTCCATTCCAGTTTTTCCGCAGGAGTTAAACTTTTTTGAGGAGGTTTTACAAAAGAATTTGTATCAGTTTCGATTGCTTTATAGCTGATAATCCCACTTTTGGGAGCCATAAGTACAATAATAATTGGCATCGTGATGAATAGAGTGAAAAAAATAATTAAAGTAGAGTAACTAAAGATTGTTTGTGAGGTAGGAATAATTCCAATCATATCTACAAGAAAATGATCCTTTGTGGCAATTGTCAGGCCAATAGAACTGGAGAGACCTGCGCTATATAAGGCTGTCGGAGCATAAGCAGCTGCTACAAGTAATGGAAAATGTGCATTCGCATTCTTTTTTGCTACTTCCTTTGCAATGATAGCTCCCACAACTACGGCTAGACCCCAATTGATATAGTATGCAATTGCACTGATCAAAAATGTCATCGTATAGGCCTTTTGAGGTGTATCGGCTAACTTTGCAACAGACTGCAAGGCTCTATTAATAAACGGGACAGAAGCTAACGTCATCCCTGTAACCATTAGCAATACCATTTGCATTGTAAACGTTAAATAAGTCCAAAACCCATCCCCCCAAGATTTTACGATTTTGTACGGATTTGAGGGATTCATCAACAAAGCTATAATGAAAGTAAATAAAGTGAGCAGCACTGCAATAACAAAGGCATCCGGGACATATTTCTGAGACCATCTCGAAAATATATTTGCACATCGTGTAAGCAACGATTCTTTCTTTTCTGGTTCTGAATTTGTCTCCATTAAGGAATGTTTCATAAATATTCTCCTTTCTAAATTTTAATAAGGTAAATATAAATAACATTCCACAAAAGAAAATAAAATCCTTTTGCACTTGCTGCATATTAATCAACTAGATCAATATTCAAATACCGTTCCTTTCAACCTTTCTGGGCATTACCAGCATTAGCGATAGCTGGTTTAGGTGCTCGTGACATTATGGGATTTTGTGTTGTGAACTTACTATAGGCGGGTTTTATCATTTAGTCTATACTTCTTATTTATTTAAACGAAAAGCTAGTTTTATACTAGTTTTTTTACATAATAAATCATTTATTTCCCATGCAATTTATAACTGTATTCCACTCTACGTCCTTAAGATGTAATGCCTCAAACGCAAAAAAATCTTCACACACTTTTTCAATTAGATATGGATTTTCCCTCAAAAAATTCCACTGTAATACTTTAGGAAGAAAATGCATTTCATATTCTTTACTTCCCCGTACTACCTCATCAACTTCTCTTTCACAAATTCCTCTTATCAAGTAGTCATTTCTTAACTCAATTTGAATTTGTTGAAATGTATCGCTGCATTTTTTCAATTGAAGTAAACGCGTAACATACTTCCGAAAAAGTTCGCCATCATACTGAACACAGTTTATAATACTGTCGACTTCATTCATAATGTACGAGCCTTTTCTTCTATTTGTAATAACCATTTTTCACGCTTTGATACTTTACTCGTTTTCACAGATTGAAACACTGACCGTTTTATATCGCGAATGCCACAAAAACGTAAAACACCTCTCTTCATCATAATCCAATCTGCTGATCGATATAACAATGCGACGTACCATAGAGGCGAGTCTAACGTATTAATAACCCACGCTTTTTTCCCTTGCAATAATCCTTTCGGCAGAACCCCTTCATATTTATAAGCAAATCCAGCTACGAAAATACGATCGATAAATCCTTTTAAAATTGCTGGCATCCCCCACCACCATATTGGATAGATGAATAAAAGTGTATCTGCTTCTTCTACTAACGTTCTGTACCGAGCTGTTTCTTCTTCATTTACTAAATCACGTCTTTTCTTCTCTTCATGAAACACGAGGACTGGATCAAATTGTTCTTTGTATAAATCAAGTACGGTAACTGAATGATTTGTTTCCTGTAGTCCTTTTTGCACATGATTTAAAATCGTCGCGTTAAAACTTGAAGGATTAGGATGAGCGTATACAATTAGTACATTCACTACATAACAACTCCCTCTATAAGTTAAAGTTTCCCCTTCTTTAACAACTTCTCTACAATTTGCAGGTTTTTCGAACTTTGTAATAAACGGTTTAATACAGTAAGTAACTCTTCCTTTTCTAAATCTTTCAGTTTCTCTTTAACTGCACTCTCACCAGTGCCTTGAATATCATAAACAACTGCCGCCATATGTTTACAATAATTTTCATAGGGACACTCACAGTTACTTTCTGAAAAATCTTTGAGGTCGATAACGACTTTATAATTTCCTGCATTACCATTCACAAAAGCAAATACTTTATTATCATGTACTTCAACATCTTCTACATGTCCATCTTCATAATATTCATATCCTCTATCAATAATATATTTCGGAATATGCCTATATAGTTCTTTTATTAAATAAGCATACATAACAACACCTCTTCCTTTAATTCCCTTTTGACTTCTAGAGCCCCTGCATGTTATTCTAATAACTGTCAAATAGCAAGTCTATATGACAAAATGACTGACACCTATTCGGCGAAGGTGTCTCTTTTCATTTGCAGCCGATATGAATTGCCTCTTTCAGGCACATTCAATTTTTGACACTACACACTCAACACCATTCCCTGTATCAGGCTGCTTTAGCAGTCTTTTACTCTACATACTCCGTTATTTTAAGAAAAAAAGAGAGCTTAGCTCCCTTTTCTCGCCTTATACAATACCCCTTTTTCAGCATAGAGATATTCATCAGCTAATGTAATTTTCCCATCCAGTTTTAGTTCGTCTAATAATCTTGATAAATAAAATTGATGCAACATCTTTTTCGTGAATTTTCCTTCATGATGCGAAACGATATGTTCTTGAATATCTAATAATGATATCGGCTTATCTTGCTCTATCATATATTCATAAACTGTACTACGCAGTTTTACGTATTTTTCGAGTGTCACAGTAATGCGCAACCCCTTTCTTCTTAATATAAATTTTCGTAATCGGTTTTTTTGCAATAAAAAAACCTCTCCGATAAGAAGAAGTTACGTATATATCTTCGTCTTATCTCCCAGAACAAATATGTTCTGCTGGAATTAGCACCTGCATCGCGGTTGCTGGGTTTCATCGGGCCAGTCCCTCCACCTCTCTGGATAAGAAAATATTCACTTAATTCTTACTATACGTAATTCCACTTTAATTGTCAAACAAATATAATAAATATAACAAATTATATTTTCTTCCTTACTGTTCATACTACCCATATACGAACATGCAAGGAGGATTATGAAATGCATCAAAATGCTCGCGGATATGTACAAGATTCTTTTCAATCATTACAAGAAGCTAAAAATTGTTTAGAAGAAGCGCTCGAAACAGTTGAAAAAGATTTTAATCGCGCTCGTATTGAACAATCACTTTATGCTGTTGAACAAGCTATTCAACGTTGCGAGTACACCGTTCACATTTTAGAAAAAGATTAAAAACTTCCCATCTATTGATGGGAAGTTTTTTCAAATGGCATACTTCATAATTATTGCCGTTATGATTAAAAAATATACAGAATTAGCAATTTCTAAAATTCCTACTTTTATAATAGAAATTTTTTTGCCATACAACACAATTGCTCGAATGACACTTGGTATAAAAATAAGAGAACACCACGGATTAATCGCAAATACAATTATCGTTAATAAGATATGATATCCCCAAGATATAAGACGATACTTCGGGTTATTTTTTTCACGAATCATCGTTTTCACATAGAACGTACTACCTAAAAAGTATAAAAATGAAATAAGTGCAATGAATAAAGCTGTATGATCGATTTGCTTCATTGAAAAGTAATAACTAATTAACCCACCGATACAAAACACAATGATTGCACAAATATCATTTAATAGTGCTCTTTCATTTTTTTGACGGGCGTAATACATATTCACTATAAATAATGGAATCATTACTATTAAGAATAAAAGAATTCGCCACTCATATAATAAAGAAATCATCCCAAATAGGAACGCAATGCTGAAATAAACAATGGCAGCTTGTAAAAACTCTTTTTTTCGTCTTTGCTTTATGTACGTAAGAAATGGATACGTGGCTAAATAGATAAAAAACCACGCTAAAAACAATGGAATATGATAAATAGTAGGTTTCCCAAGTATGACACTTAATAAAAAAGGAATAACAAGCATGGCCCATGCACCATGTTGCTTCGGAATAACTAACTTCATTAACTATACACCTCACTTTTGAAAAAAGTTCTCACCTACCATTATACAAATAATTTTATATAATAACGGATGCATATTAAATCAATTTTTTGACAAAAAAATGCTCCTTACAATATGTAAGAAGCATGAAAGAGGCAAACGAATATGTAAGTCGCGACCCTACCTTATATGAGTATGCTTTTCTATGTCACGTTATGCTCATCTAATATACCGTATTTCTTTTTAAATCTTGTAAGAATCGTAATCCATGAAGTACTAAATAGTAATAAGAAAATAACATTCGAAATCGCATGGCTCAAATCAAAGTAAAAACTTGCGATATAATACGAAATGACAGTTTCCCACGTTGCTTCTCGTATAAAACCGAGAAGGCCCCAGAAATTCATAATCCAGCCAAATAAAAAGCCAACAATTACTCCGTAAAGAAGTCTTCCCCATAGCTTTTTCATAAAAAATGTATTACGAAGTAGACCTGCTATAAAACCAATCATGCCCCATGAAAACATTTGCCACGGTGTCCATGGACCTTGTCCTAAAAAAATATTGGATACGATTGCTGCTGTAGCACCAATCATAAAACCAGTTTCACTTCCAAATACAATTGCAGAAACGATAATGACAAAAGAAGTTGGTTGTACACTTGGTAAAATAGAAAATGGCACCCGGCTTACTGCTGCAATTGCCGCTAATACAGCAACGAGAACAATTTCACGTGAAACAAACGCCTTTCTTTCAAAACGGATATAGAAAGGTAACATAATAACTGCTAATATAAACAAACTACTTAACATGTAATAACCGTCCATGACAAGTGTCGTAAGAAGTAATGTGCCGATTATTACTGCAAAGATACATATTATGAATGCAACATATCGTTTGGACACGCTTCGTACACATCCTCCCACGTTAATGCATATGGCAATTCTTTTCGAATGAATCGATTAATAGATGTTGTATAAAAGAAGTTGCCGCTAAAAAATTCTTTCGGTGCATCATTCATAATGACTGTTCCATCAAATAACATCATACATTGATCCACGTATTTCGCTGCAAACTCAATATCATGCGTTGCCATTACAATTGTTGTACCTTCTTTTTGTAGCTTCCTAAATAGTTCTCCTACTCTTTCTTTCTTCCATGGATCCAACCCCTTTGTCGGTTCATCAAGTAATAATAAAGTCGGCTTTGATAATAACGTCGTACATAATGCAAGAAGTTGTTGCTCTCCTCCGCTACAATCGTGCGGATGGCGTTCTTTAAGCGAATACAACCAAAACTGTTTTAGCGTATCTTCTGCTATTTCTTTTCCTTGTTCTCCGTATAATTCACGTGCACGTTCATACACTTCTTCCCACACTGTATCAAATGTAAAATGATAATATGGATGCTGCGATACATACCCAATACTTTTAAATCGTTCTTTCGAATCAATTTTATGTATCACTTTCCCATTCCACTTTACTTTCCCTCTTCTCGCTTTTTGCAATCCCGCTAAAATCGTTAACAGTGTAGACTTACCTGTACCGTTCTTCCCAACGAGCGCTACCCATTTTCCTTTTTCAATCGAAACTGATAAATCACGTAAAATAAGCGGACTATTTTTTTCATATTGGAACGAAATATGCTCTGCGCTTAAAATTACCTCTTGCTTTTCACTTTGTGCTATTGGCTCATTTACATATGATATCGCTGAAAAATTATTCATTTTCATTTGCGCCTCTCGCACCGTAAACGGAATATCTCTCACATTCCACTCTAAAAATAGCCTTGGAATTTGCGGAATAAATGGACGGAATGTTTCTACTCCCCACATATTCGTAATAACAGTTTTAGGACTACCATCATACATAATACAGCCATTATCCATACAAACAACGCGTGTTGCAAGCGGGATAACTTCATCTAAACGATGTTCACTTAAAATAATCGTAATTCCAAGTTCTTCATTAATCCGTTTTAATAATCCTAAAAACTCTTTTGCAGCAATTGGATCTAACTGCGCTGTCGGTTCATCTAATAATAGCAATTTCGGCTGCATAACTAATACCGCAGCTAAATTAACAAGTTGCTTTTGCCCACCAGATAACGTGTGAACAGATTGATGCAATAAATCTTGAAATCCTAAAAAGCTAATAAGCTCTGCTATTCGTTTTTGAATAATATGTGATGGTAACCCAATATTTTCTAAAGAAAATGCTAATTCTTGAATAACTGTATCCATTACGAGTTGATTTTCTGGATTTTGAAATACCATACCAATTTCTTGAGCAGATAACAAATCAGGTACATTTTCTAATAAAGTACCATCATAATATGTATCCCCAGTACGCTTACCAATTGGAAGTAATTCTTTTTTAAAATGTTTTAATAAAGTCGTCTTCCCGGATCCTGATCCGCCGGCAAGTGCAATAAACTCTCCTTTTTGAACAGAAAGAGAAATATGCTGTAACGCTTTTTCGTTTTCATCAGCATATACAAATGATAAATTGTTTATTTCTGCATGCGCCACCATAACCATTCCCTTCCTTCCATTATAATTGGTAAACTAATAAACATCGTAAATACGATAAACATCATCCCATCGTATTGCTGAAATAAAATAGATTCGACTTTCGGATAAATGATTAACTTTCCTCCGCCATACGTACTACATATGATAGCAATTATAAATAGAATACTTAAATAACTGAGCGTATACCAATCTCGTTTTTCCATTCTATAGCGAATATATGTCGTACGTTTCGTTACACCAAATCCACGAGCTTGCATAGAATCTGCCGTTTGCAGTGCATCTTCCAATGAACAAATTAATAATACTTGCAGCAATTGCATACCATTTTTGACGCGTTCAATTATCGAACCTGAATCTACCTGCACACCTTTCGTCTTTTGAATGAGTGTGATTTTCTTTAATCGCCTTATAAACAAAGGAACAAATCTCACTGTAATCATCGTTAACAATGCAACTTTCGGTGAAATTCTTGAAAACAAATATAAAAATTTATGACTGGAAATAATATCATTGTATGACGCAAACGTAAACATAACTGCAACTAGTAATAACCCCATTACTATTCCAAACATAATCGCCTCAAGCTTAATACGGCTATCACCTAACCAAAATAACGTAGTTCGACCTCTATGCGTTAATAACGAATTAAATAAAATTACCACAAAGAAGAAAACAATTGTGCTCGGTAGCATCTTTCTTATCTTTTCGCTATTTCCTTGCATCACATTTAACATAATAATTAATACTATTGCTCCAATTAAAAAAAGAGGATGAAGACACATCATACATAGTATCATCACCCCGATATAATAGAAAAAATTCACAAAAGGATGTAAAGAAGAAAAACTTATTTTCATAGCCCTTTACCGAATGCCTTTCTTATTGTAATACGTATACCCACTCAATTGTATCTCCTGGTTTTACCGTAGCTACACCAGCACTATGGTTTGGAAAAGCACCGTTCACACGATATTTCCATCCACTAGTATCCGCAATATCTTTTTCATATAAATCATTAATACCTTTTACATAAATACTATCTCTAGATCCGCTTGCATCAACATCTAATCCTGTACGTTGCAATACTTTATACACTGTATCACCTTCTTGTACATCCATCTTTTTCGCACCCATTATATATCCGTTATTTCCTTTTACCGAGATTGTTACTTGTTTTACTTGCGGTTTCGGTACTGGTACTGAATCTGGTTTTGGTGGTTCAGGTTTTGGTACTGCCGGAGTCGGTATCGTTTTCTCCGCTTTATTCAGATCTTCTTTTTGCTCCTGCTTCGGTGTTTCTTTCGGCTGATTCACAACCTTTGCTTCTTCTTTTACTCCTGATGCTTTCGGTTGTTGTTTCTCTTCTTGTGCTTGTTGCTGCTCTGGTTGCTTATTTACAGCAGGTTGCTCTTTCGGTTGTTCCTGTTGTTTCTCTTCTTTCTTTACCTCTGGTTGTACCTGCGGCTTTTCCTCTTTCGGCTTCTCTTCTACTTTTTGTTCTTGTTTCTCTTTCTGCTCTTCTTGCTGCTTTTGCTCTGATTCAGCTTGCTTTTCTTCTGTTTTTTCTTCCGGATTCGCTTCATCTTGTTGTTCTTCTTGTTTCGCTACCTCTTCTTGCTTCGGTTCTACCTTCTTCTCAGGCTTTACAGCTGCCTCTTCACATCCGGCAAGTAGCCCGAGCGAAAGCAGTAAAGAAATGAACCATTTCACCTTACTTATCATATCTCTCACCTTTCATACGAAAATTAGGAGCAAATAATTGCTCCTAATTTTTTGTTAAGCTGCTTTACGTCTCCATAATACATATGCAGAAGCAATACATAATACACCCATACCTACTTCTGTTGCTGCACTATGAGAAGATGCTCCTGTTTTTGGTAGACTGTTACCGTTTCCGATTTTTTTATTCTTAACCGGTTCGTTATCTACAACTACTTTTAGATTTTCATCTTTTGTTTCTTGTTGTACTTGTTTTTGTTCTTTCGGTTCTTCAGTAACTTCTTTTTCTACTACATTATTTTCTGGTTCAACGACCTTTTCTGGCTCTTCAATCGGTTTTGGCTTAATTACATCACCAACGTCTACATTAGACCAATCATAAATAGATTTTCCCATTTCCTTAAATTGAAGTAATGCTAAAAGAGCCTGTTCTGTAGCCATTCCGTTACCATTTTGATCACTTGGTAACCATTTAAATTCACCATTTGAAAGTTGATATGATAATAGGTTTTGCATTGCCTTATGAAGACGGTTTTGATCTACATCTTTAACAAGCGATAATCCAATAATTGCTTGCGCAGTACTATTTGAATTTTCTTGTCCATCAGCTGAAAAACCGCCATTTTGCAGCTGTTCGTTATATAAATACGCAACAGCTTTTTGTATAGCTGGTTTCACATCTGATCGCTCTTGATAAGGAGCTAATGCTGATAAAACCATACCTGTTACATCAACGCTACTAGCACTATCTTTACTACCTGAACTATTATAAGTCCATCCACCATCTGTATGCTGATTATTTAACAGTGCTTCCACTAGAGCAACTCTGTTCCATTTTGATTCAACTGGAATCTCATACTTCTTCGTATCAAATGCAAGTAAAGCAAATGCATAACCTGTAACAGAATTCACTTTATCTGACTCATACAATTTTTGAACTAAATTATGTCCACCTACATTTTTAGGGTCTGCACTCATTGCATTCATCATAATAATTGTTCTAGCTAAATCTGTCGCTGAAAAACGATTAATGCGCTTTTCTACTTTTTCAGTTACTGACTTAACATAATTTAATTTTGCCTCAATTGGCACATTCTTTCCAGAACGAGAAAGCGCTACAGCTACCCAATCACTTTCAATTCCATCTTGTAACATCTTATCTGATGTTTTAGAAATGGCTTCGTTTAATTGTGCACTTGGATCTTGAATGTTCTCTTGCTTTGGTTGTTCTGGTTTTTTACCATCTTGTTCACCTTGATTTTTCCCATCTAGCGTTTTATCGTCTTGGTCACCTTGGTTTTTC
>NZ_JAKUFY010000023.1:0-62071 GCF_022663675.1 Bacillus cereus group sp. BfR-BA-01355 | reverse complement strand
AAAAAACAATTTATGAATATGTTCATAGAGAATATCAAAATTGATAAAAAAGACGGAGTTACAGAAGTATTAGATATAGAATTTTATTAGTGTTTATGTTACATTTACACAAACAAAATGCTCTTGTTGTAAAAAACGCATTTCTTCCATCATGTATTTCGCACAATCTTCTGGACTTCGAATACTATATCTATTTTGATATTCTAAACGCACCATTCTTCTGCCTAGTTCAAAGGCTGCCATAAGTTGCGATGCCTTTGAAATCCCAATACCATGTATACTAATTAGCTCTTCTAATGTTGCATCTTTCAACATACGTAAGCCATCAAATTGGTGTAAAATTTTATCTGATAACTTTAACACTGTTTCTTCTTTAGAACCTGTTCTGAGTAATACTGCGAGAAGCTCTCGATTTGATAAACTTCCGGCACCTTCTAACAATAAACGCTCCCGTGGCTGTTCTTCTCTTACAACATCACGAATACCGTTCATCTCTCCACTCCTTTATTTGTTCTCTCAAAGAAAACCCCATGCAATTTTACGCATGGGTTACATCAATATCAAATTGTTTTAATTCCCTAACGAGACGTGCAATTGGTAAGCCAACTACACTATAGTAGTCCCCTTGAATATTTTGAACGAAAATAGATCCTTTACCTTGAATCCCATAACTACCGGCTTTATCAAGAGGTTCTTTCGACGTGACGTATGTATCAATTTCCTCTTCTGTTAGCTCCCAAAACGTAACTTCTGTACGCTCATAAAAAGTAACCGTTTTTTCTTTTGATATAATCGCAACACCTGTATACACTTCATGTGTTTTCCCTGATAGTAATTGTAACATCTCTTTCGCCTGATCCTCATTAGAAGGCTTACCAAGAATACGCGACTCATATGTAACAATTGTATCTGCACCTAACACAATGTGATCACTATTATTTTCTGCCACCGCTGATGCTTTTTGCAAGGCAAGCGACATTACAATATCAGAAGGCGATGAATATGCACCAATTGTTTCCTCTACTTCACTTACAACGATTTCAAATGGTATGCTAGCTAACTCAAGCAATTCCTTCCTCCGAGGTGATCCTGAAGCTAAAATTATTTTTTTCATATTTTCTCCTTCCTTTCTCACATGAAGCAGAACAATTTATATCAATCGTATCAAAGGAATAGTTTGTCCACAAATGAAAGAAATATTAATTTCTCTAACTAAAATAACAATTCTTTATTGCATACGATTATATTCCTGTCATAGAGAAAGCACTTTGCTCTAAATTCAAAAGAAAAGAAAGAAGTACATGTACTTCTTTCTTACTCATTTTATTATCCTATCATTTCACTTTCTACGAAACAATTTTTTCATACGAAAGTAGGCCATCAATAATAACTTGATTTAATTTCACCAAAGATTCCTTATCCATTTTCCCATCTTTTACTGTTTGTACAGCTACCGACGTATACATATACAGTTTCTTTGCTTCTTCTTGCTTCATACTTTTCCCCTCTTTTTCAATCGCTTTCCATTCTTTTTCAATCGCTTCTATATCTTTTGCGCTGCTTTTTCCACCAACTTGTACACTAGAAGCATATTTTGCTAAATGAGTGTATAATGGCTGCACTTTTGTTAAAAATGTTCCTACTTCTTTATCATCTTTCAGCAACGCTTTATCTGTTATATCCCAGTTCTTTTTTAAAACGGAGACACCATCATTTTTATACTGAGTCATTAATTGATTTATAGCCTGTTCATCGCTAGCAATACCAACAACTATTGCATACTTATCCCCGCTCGGTCTCAAAGCTCCAATGCCCCCATTGCCTTTCCATTCTTCAAGAGCTGCTCGTCCCTTTTCTTCAGAAGAATAAAGCCCCCCTTGAACAAAAAATAATTTCATCGGATCCAATGACGCTCCTGCCTGTGCTTTTTGTTTTTCTTCTTTTGGTTCTGATGTTTGTCCTGCCGTTCCACCCACCTTTGATTCTCCATTCCCAGTCGGCTTGGAAGCTGTTACTTCACTTCCTCCTGTCGTTCCTTGTCCGGTGAGTAAATGAAGCATCCCCATTCCAAACGCCGTACCGATAATAATTGCGGTTGCAACGATTGCAATTAATGTATTACTCCACTTCTTTCGGTATTTTTCCACAGACATCGATTTCGCTTTTTGAAACGGAACAACATTTCTCGGTCGTTCACCTTCTACTACCATCCATTCAAATTCATCTTTCTTCTTTTCCTCATACTTCGCTTCTGTTCCATTCACTTTCACTGAGATCGTTCGTGATTGCTTGTCCATACACTCACACCTCACCTCTTATCGTTGTCCGCATCATATCATATTCCTTTCACAAAAAAACGAGATATTTGTCAGAGAAATTCGCCAAATAACCCTATATATTTATCTTATATGTATGCTTTTGACTTCATTTGTAGAACAAAAAACTAGATAGCAAAGACTATCTAGTTTTTCTCGCGAATATATTTTCGAACTTCAGAAATGAAATAAAGAGAACCTGTTATGATGAAAACATCATTTTCTCCTATCATTTCAACTTTTGTATCAATTGCCTCTTTCCAATTTTCAAAAACTAATTTTGATTCTTTTTGTGAATATGATGCAAGTTTATCAGCAGAGATAGCACGATCAAAGGCGAATGTTGTAAAAATAATTTCATCTGCAATGGTTTCTAATTGGCCTACCATGTTATGCAATTGTTTATCACCAAGGGCAGTAAATAAAACTATTACATTTTTATCTTTGTAATGCGCTTCTACTGTTTTCACAAGGCTTTCAATACCTTCTGGATTATGGGCACCATCTATAATAATATCCGGGTTACTTTGCAGCTTTTCAAAGCGCCCAATCCAATACGCTTCCCGTAATCCCGTTCTTATTTCCTCTTCCTCAATTAAAAATGATAGATATGTTTTTACATACATGACTGCCATAAGTGCTAGCGCTGCATTTCCTACTTGATGAATGCCTTTCATTGAGATTTGCAAATCTTCAAATGCGGCAAAAGGACAAGTAAAATCAAACTGTTCCCCATCTTCTTTAGACTGCTTATGTAACGCTGTAAAATGCTTGTCAAGTTCGTATAGGTTTGCATGGTTTTCCTTTGCAACATTTTGAATGACTTCCAAAGCTTCTTCGTCCTGCACACCAGTAATTACCGGCACACCAGATTTAATAATCCCCGCCTTTTCATATGCAATTTCTCCTAGTGTATTCCCTAAAATATGCATATGATCGTGACCGATATTCGTAATAATCGTGAGAACAGGGTGTATAACATTAGTAGAATCAAAACGTCCACCAAGCCCTGTTTCAAATAAAACAACATCACAGAAATTGACTTTACCGAAATAACAAATTGCCATAACAGTAATAATTTCAAACTCCGTCGCTTCCCCTAAATCCGTCTCATCTAGTTTTTCCACGACTTGTTTTACCATCTTTACAAGTTCAGTAATCTCTTCATCTGCAATTGGTGTCCCATTCACACTAATGCGTTCATTAAATGTTTCGATATAAGGAGAGGTGAACGTTCCTACCTTATATTTCGCGCCTTCTAACATGTAGCGCATATATGTTAACGTTGAACCTTTTCCATTTGTACCAGCAAGATGAACACATTTTATATGACGCTCTGGATTTCCGAGTTCTTCTAGCATCCATCTCATTCTTTCTAATCCTGGCTTAATTCCAAATTTCAATCGGCTATTAATCCACCCTATCGCTTCTTCGTATGTATGTATCACGTATGCTTTTCCCCTTTCAAAAGACAACTTTCATAGTTCTATTATACGCAAAGAAAAGAGACTCACCAATATAGTGAGTCTCTAAAAACATTTTTACTTTTCAAGATCTACTAGACGTTGACGAACTGCTTCGCGTTTTTCTAGGTAATCTTGCTCTTTCGCACGCTCTCCTTCAATAACTGCCGCAGGAGCTTTCGCTACGAAACCTTGGTTAGAAAGTTTCTTCTGTACACGTTCTACTTCTTTATCGAACTTCTCAAGTTCTTTCTCAAGACGAGCTCTCTCTTCATCAAGATTGATAAGATCAGCTAATGGTAAGAATAACTCTGCACCTGATACGATTGCAGTCATTGCTTTTTCTGGCGCTTGTAAATCCGTTTGAATTGTTAATTCGCTTGGATTACAGAAACGCTCAATGTAAGAGCTGTTTTTCGTAAGTTGAGCAAGTACAGCCTCATCTTTTGCTTTAATTTGCATTTGAACTTTTTTGCTCATTGGCGTATTTACTTCTGCACGGATGTTACGAACAGAGCGAATGATATCAACTAGAAGGTGCATTTCTGCCGCAGCTTCCGTATCTTGTAAATCCTCGCGAACTGTTGGCCACGCAGCTACTGTAATAGATTCGCCTTCATGTGGTAAATGTTGCCAAATTTTTTCTGTTACGAATGGCATGAATGGATGTAATAGACGCATTGTTTGGTCTAATACGTAAGCTAAAATAGAACGAGTTGTTTTCTTAGCTGCTTCATCTTCACCGTATAGTGGAAGCTTCGCCATTTCAATGTACCAGTCACAGAAATCGTCCCAAATGAAGTTGTATAATGAACGTCCAGCTTCACCGAACTCATATTTATCCATGTTACGTGTTACACTTTCGATTGTTTCGTTTAAGCGAGTTAAGATCCACTTATCTGCAACTGATTTTTCACCAGTTAAATCGATTTCTTCATACTTCATATCATCCATGTTCATTAATACGAAGCGTGATGCATTCCAAATTTTATTAATGAAGTTCCAAGTAGATTCTACTTTCTCCATGCTGAAGCGTAAATCTTGACCTGGTGCACTTCCTGTTGATAAGAAATAGCGCATTGCATCTGCACCGTACTTCTCGATAACATCCATTGGGTCAATACCGTTACCAAGAGATTTACTCATCTTACGACCTTGCTCATCACGAACTAAACCGTGAATTAATACATCTTTAAATGGACGCTCGCCTGTAAACTCTAAACCTTGGAAAATCATACGAGATACCCAGAAGAAGATGATGTCATAACCAGTTACTAATGCATCTGTTGAATAGTAGCGCTTAAAGTCTGCTGAATCTTCATCCGGCCAACCAAGTGTTGAGAACGGCCATAGCGCTGAACTGAACCATGTATCCAGTACGTCATTATCTTGATTCCAGTTTTCAATATCTGCTGGTGCTTCTGTACCTACGTATACCTCACCAGTTTCTTTATGATACCAAGCTGGAATACGGTGTCCCCACCATAATTGACGAGAAATACACCAGTCATGAATGTTTTCCATCCAGCGTAAGTATGTGTTTTCAAAACGCTCTGGTACGAACGTTACTTTTTCTTCTTCTTTTTGTTGAAGTGCTACTGCTTTTTCTGCAAGTGGAGCCATTTTTACGAACCATTGTGTTGATAAGTAAGGCTCAACTACTGCACCGCTACGCTCACTATGACCTACTGAATGCATATGAGGCTCGATTTCTACTAATACGCCAGCCTCTTGTAAGTCTTTCACTAATGCTTTACGGCATTCGAAACGATCCATACCGTTATACTTACCAGCTTTTTCGTTCATCGATCCATCTTCATTCATTACTAAGATGCGTGGTAAGTCATGACGGTTACCTACTTCAAAATCATTCGGGTCATGAGCTGGTGTAATTTTTACAACACCTGTTCCGAAGTCTTTTTCTACGTACTCATCAGCAATAATCGGAATCTCACGGCCTACAATTGGAAGTGTAACTGTTTTTCCGATTAAATGTTTGTAACGATCGTCTTCTGGATGAACTGCTACTGCTGTATCACCAAGCATCGTTTCTGGACGAGTTGTAGCAAGACGAATGTGACCTGAACCGTCTGTTAACGGATAGTTCATATGGTAGAATGCACCTTGAACTTCTTTATGAATTACTTCAATATCAGAAAGAGCTGTGCGTGTTGCTGGATCCCAGTTGATAATATATTCACCACGGTAAATTAAGCCTTTTTCGTATAATTGAACGAATACTTTATTAACCGCATCAGATAAACCTTCGTCTAATGTGAAACGTTCGCGAGAATAGTCTAGTCCTAAACCAACTTTCCCCCATTGTTGACGAATGTGAGAAGCGTATTCTTCTTTCCATTCCCAAGCTTTTTGAAGGAATTTCTCACGGCCAAGATCGTAACGTGAAATACCTTCTTCACGAAGTTTTCCTTCTACTTTCGCTTGTGTTGCAATACCAGCATGGTCCATTCCTGGAAGCCATAATACATCATATCCTTGCATACGCTTCGTACGAGTTAAAATATCTTGAAGAGTTGTATCCCAAGCATGACCTAAGTGTAACTTACCAGTTACGTTCGGAGGTGGAATTACAATTGTATAAGGTTGTTTCTTCTCGTCTCCTGTTGCTTCAAAATATTTGCCTTCTAGCCACCACTGATAAAGGCCTTCTTCAACGGACATATGATCATATTTAGTTGGTAAATTCTTTTCCGTGTTTGACATTATTTTCCCTCCTTAAAATAAAAAATGTCCCTCATCCAAAAAAGGACGAGGGACATCGCGGTACCACCTTTATTTACAAACAAATTCATAATTTGCTTATACTCTTAATTTGATAACGGACAAATCCGTCTTTTCCTAATGAGAACTATTCCGTTCAGAAAAGATGCTCCAGGGCTACCTTCTAACATAACTATCTAGAGAATCTCCCAGCTAATGATTCTCCTCTCTGAAGACGTTTCTTGTTATACTCTTCCCCTTCAAGGCATTTATATGATTGTTAATTATTATATACAATAGTGTAAAAAACGAAACCTTATTCGTCAAGATAAATTTAAGTCTATGAATTTTCAGGCGCACAAAAAAGATAAGTAGCATTCTCTACTTATCTTCTTTATCTCGCTATTTGCGGGCAATAAGACCCCACCTCAAAATTCAGCTGAAGCAAAGAAGTTAGGTTGGAGCCACCCGCTGATTAAAGTTTTACTTTACCCGTTCCCTTGCTGGGCAGCTTGTAATTGTGATAGGAAATATTCTATATTGCTAACGAGCCAATGCGATTGTTGCAAACTCTTTACTTCCAGCAATTCATTTTCCTCGTTGCGATTATCTTTTCTTTTTCTATACGAACCGATTTGTCGAATAAATTGTGATGGGTACGTCATATAAGCAAACATGAGAAGTTGCTCTTCTTTCGTAAACGGAAAATTTTTTTGATACATTTGAAACCATTCAAACCGATCACTTCTTGCGATCGGATATGTGTTTAAAGACCGTGAATAAAAACCTACTATATCTTGCACAGGCGTTGCAAACTTCGATTTTTCCAAACTAATAAAATAGCCATTCCGCTCATAGTCAAATAAAAAATGATTAAGTGACACGTTACCATGTACAAAAGTAATACGCGTTTTATCTTTTTCTTTCATCGCATCGTTCCACTCATTTAATTGCTTCGTTGCAAATTCACGCGCTCTCATTACATGATGATAGTACGTACAATATTGCAATTCAAGCGGGGACATATACCATTTTGATTCAGATTCTACGAGAAACTCTTCTAACATCTCACCATCATTTTCCCAGCGATTGGATATAGTTGTATAATGTTTTTCTAAATCTTCTTCCGTATACGTTTCTTCCTTCACAGTTTTTTGATGCAACGTTCCGAGTGTCTGAAACATTTTATGGTATTGATCATTGTCCTCACCATTTCCTTCTGCACGTTCTAACCAAGGCATTAAATAATAATTATACGTCCCGTCACTTAAAATATAATTTCCATCCGTCGCATGGTATATAGGTACATAATTTGAAAAACCTTTCTCCTTCAAATATTGAATATGATGCAGAAAGTTATTCCGCTCTAACTTTCTGCCTTCTATTTTCTTAAGTGCATATGGACCTTGATTCGTATAAATTTTCATTACATTTCCGTGCTCTTCCATATGCTGCGTATCCAATCTATATTGCCTCACGATAGGTTCATAGTGATTTCGCAATTCAATATCCATACGAATAACCCTTTCTATTCAAAACATAACTTCTTTATTTCGCCTTTACTCTTGAAACGGGAATATAAATAATTTGCCCCGTATTTAAAAATATATCTTCTGTTTGATTGACACGGTACAAATTTTGTACCGATGTTTCATAACGGTCTGCAATAGATTCAATTGTATCCCCTTCTTGTACGAAATACATTCTTAACTTTGTAAATTCCTCTTCCGGTTCTTTCGTAAATAGTTTTGTTAAATAAAGCGCATTTTCATCTCGCTGTGAGTACTCTTCTTCTTGTTCTTCCTGCTTTTTCGCTTTTTCTTTCTTGAAATCTTTTCGTCCGAACAATTCAAATTGCGGCGTTGTTTCTTGCTCCTCTTCACGTTCCACAAATTCATGTTCTTCTATTTTCTCTTCTTCTAATTCCTGCTCTTTTCTTTCCTCTAATTGGAACGGTTCAAATGCGTAATCTTCCCACTCATCTGATTCCTTGTATGTTGGTTCTTCTACATGGGGCGCCGGTCTATTCTCATCCTCTTGCGCTGAATCTTCTTCTAAATCAGCATACACCGTTTCTTCTTCATCCTCGCTTCTCTCTTCATCACATAAACCAGTAATAGATATATCCGCTAATAATTGTAAGCAACCATTTTCCTTTAATTCATAATCAAATTCCTCAATTGATACATATAGTTCTTCAATTACTTTCACGCGATTTCTCGGAATTGATATTTCAAGCGGAAAGGAATGAACAAGTTCATTAACCCCATCTTCCCTTGTTTCTACATAATCAATTGACTTTGCTGGCGATAGTTCTCTTAGTGAATACGCCGAATCATCTTGCCTTGCAACATACTCTCCCGTTAAATCTAATTGCCCTCTCACGATTACTTCATGATCAAGCTCTTCTATCTCAACGTCTGGATCTAACGAAATTGACAAAAGTTCATCGACTTCCTGTCCCTTTTGGAACCAAACAGATTCTTTTAATGAAAATCGTAACGAATGATCTGCAGCCACTTCTTTTCCCCCTCCCAAACTATATGTCATTACAGATTTATGTAGGGAAAGCTTACTTTATGAATAAAAAAAATCGCTCCCCTTATGGAGAGCGATTTTTCTCTAATACATTATTTTAATTTTGACATTGCAATTTCAGCCGCTGCAATTGTCGCCTCAATATCTGCGTCACTATGTGCTGTCGATAAGAATAAACCTTCGAATTGAGATGGTGGCAAGAATACACCTTGTTCTACCATTTCACGATAGTAAGCCGCAAAGAACTCTAAGTTTGAAGATTTTGCTGCATCGTAATTAATAACGGGCTCATCTGTAAAGAAAATACCAATCATAGAACCTGCACGATTAATATGATGTGGAATGCCATGTTTTTCAGCTGCTTTACGTAATCCAGCTTCTAACATTTCAGCTTTACGCTCAAATTCTACATACGATTCTGGCGTTAACTGTACTAACGTTTCATAACCTGCTGCCATTGCAAGTGGGTTACCTGATAAAGTACCAGCTTGATAAATCGGTCCGCTTGGCGCAATTTGGCGCATAATTTCTGCTTTACCACCGTACGCTCCTACTGGTAAGCCACCACCGATTACTTTACCTAAACAAGTTAAATCAGGTGTTACACCGTAGTAACCTTGTCCACAGTTATAAGCAACACGGAATCCTGTCATTACTTCATCAAAAATAAGCAGTGCACCGTTTTGTTCTGTTACTTCACGAAGTCCCTCTAAAAATCCTGGTTGCGGAGGAACAACACCCATATTCCCTGCCACTGGTTCTACAATTACACAAGCAATATCATCACCGAATTGTTCAAAAGCGTATTTCACACTTTCTAAATCATTATAAGCTACTGTAATCGTATTTTTCGCTACACCTTCTGGTACGCCAGGGCTATCTGGTAAACCTAGAGTCGCCACACCAGAACCAGCTTTAATTAATAACGAATCACCATGACCGTGGTAACAACCGATGAATTTCAAGATTTTATTACGGCCTGTATAACCACGAGCTAAACGTAGTGCACTCATTGTCGCTTCTGTTCCAGAGTTAACCATGCGGACAATTTCAATCGATGGTACACGCTCAATAACAAGTTTCGCTAATTTATTTTCGATTTCTGTCGGTGCACCGAAGCTTGTACCTCTTTCAGCAACAGATTTTAACGCTTCAACAACACGATCATTTGCATGCCCATGAATTAAAGGCCCCCATGATAATACGTAGTCGATGTATTCATTTCCATCAATATCATATACTTTAGAGCCTTTACCACGCTCCATAAACAACGGATTCATCCCAACAGACTTAAAGGCACGAACTGGGCTATTTACGCCACCAGGCATTAAATCTTGCGCCTCTTCAAACGCTGCAATTGACTTATCAAACTTTTTCATTATTTAACGCCTCCTTCTTGCAACCATTTTGCTGCATCTTTCGCATGATACGTAATAATTAAGTCTGCTCCTGCACGTTTCATGCTAATTAATTTTTCAAGCACAACTTCTTTTTCATTAATCCAACCATTTTGCGCTGCCGCTTTAATCATTGAATATTCACCACTTACGTTGTAAGCAACGATTGGTAAATTAAAGTTATTTTTCACATCACGAATGATATCTAAGTAAGAAAGAGCTGGCTTTACAATTAAGAAATCAGCCCCTTCCATTACATCTGATTCTGCTTCACGGAATGCTTCCATACGGTTCGCTGGGTCCATTTGATATGTTTTACGGTCACCAAATTGCGGCGCACCGTGCGCAGCATCACGGAATGGCCCATAAAACGCTGATGAATATTTCACAGCGTACGACATAACTGGCACGTGTCCAAAACCATTTTCATCTAATGCATGGCGAATTGCTGTTACGAAGCCGTCCATCATGTTTGATGGCGCAATAATGTCCGCTCCTGCCTTCGCTTGACTTACAGCTGTTTTCGCAAGAACTGCAAGAGACTCGTCATTTAAAATAATACCATCTTCAATTACACCGCAATGACCATGACTTGTAAATTGACATAAACATGTATCTGCAACTACTACTAGCTCAGGGAAATCGCCTTTAATTTGTTGAATAGCACGTTGTACAATTCCATGATCACAATATGCTGATGATCCAACTTCATCTTTTTCAGCAGGTAAACCAAATACAATAACAGAACGAATACCTAAATCAACAACTTCTTGCATTTCAGCTTGCAATAAATCTAAAGACATTTGATATACGCCTGGCATAGAAGGAACTTCATTACGAACATTTTCACCTTCTAATACAAAAATAGGGTAAATAAAATCTTCCGTATGTAAAAACGTTTCACGCACAAGTGCACGCATACTACCGCTTTGTCTTAAACGACGATGACGATTAAATTGTAAAGAGTTCATAGATTTCTATCCCCATTCTTTCATTTTATAGATTCACAAACACATTGTAGTAATGCTTCTACAGTGTACTCTTTCGGCACAATAACAGACGGAAAATAACGACTTGCCTCTTTTTCCGTAATAGGTCCTATACAAGCAATTGTACATTTTTTTGTCCATTCTCTCCAGTTTGCACCCTCAAGTAAACGAACAAAACTAGTAACAGTTGAAGGGCTCGTAAATGTAATAATGTCTACTTTCCCTAACTTCAATGCCGCTATAAGCTCTTGCTTTTTTTCTATATTCACTTTCGTACCGTATACGATTAGCTCATCTAGAGAAACACCAATTTCCCGAAGTGCAACCGGAATTACCTCTCTTGCTATATTCCCTTTCGGAAATAAAATACGTTCGTTTCCACTTAATTCTTTTAGAAACTCTTCTGCAAATGCTTCTGCAACAAATGAAGTTGGAACAAAATGAACTTGATAGCCCCTTTTTTCTAACTCTAATTTTGTTTTCACACCTACCGCAGCGATTTTAATGGTTAGCGGTAGTTTCTTGTTCAAACTATCTAGAAAAAAAGCTACACCATTTCTGCTCGTAAAAATAACCCAGTCATACGAATGTAGCTGCCCTTCAATATGTTGAATTTGCCTATGAGACATACCTTCCATATGCAAAAGCGGAATTTCCAATGGAATTCCGCTCTTTTCTTTCACTGCTACACTCATTTGTTTCGCTTGATGCTGGGCACGTGTAATCAATACCGTTTTTCCAGCGAGAGCGTTCATATTTATTGTTGCTCCTTATTTGCAGCAAGAATGAGTTCTTTGGCGCCTTGTTTAATTAAACGGCCCGCGGCTTCTAATCCTACTTCCTCAGGATTAGTACCTACTACTGTCTCTTTTAATAAAACAGAGCCATCCATAGAGCCAACAAGAGCTGTTAATTCGATTGTATCGTTTTCTTTAAGGGTTGCATATCCAGCGATTGGAACTTGACATCCACCTTCAAGTTTATGAAGAAATACTCGCTCCGCTGCCACTGTTCTTTCTGTTATCGCATCATTCATATGCGCTAACAACTGCAATAAATCCTTATCATCCTCACGACATTCAATCGCTAATGCACCTTGTCCTACAGCAGGTACACATAACGTTTCATCTAAATGTTCTGTAATAACTTCATCATCCCAGCCCATTCTTTGTAATCCAGCTGTCGCTAAAATAATCGCATCGTAATCCTCTTCTTTTAATTTACGTAAACGTGTATCGATATTTCCGCGAATCCACTTCACTTGTAAATCTGGTCTCGCAGCGAGTAGCTGTGCACTACGTCTTAAACTACTCGTACCTAAAATAGCACCTTCCGCTAACTCTTTAAACGATGCTCCATTTTTTGAGATAAAAGCATCACGAGGGTCAACACGCTTTGGTGTACAGCCAATCATTAACCCTTCTGGAAGTACGGCTGGCATATCTTTCATACTATGTACAGCCATATCGATTTCTTTCGTAAGTAACGCATGCTCAATTTCTTTAACGAACAAACCTTTTCCGCCTACTTTTGAAAGAGTAACATCTAAAATCACATCACCTTTGGTGACAATTTCTTTCACTTCAAATTCATATGGTAAACCAAGTGCTTTTAACTGATCAATAAACCAGTTTGTTTGTGTTAATGCTAGCTTACTCTTTCGTGACCCTACAATAATTTTGCGCATAATTCTCTCTCCTCATTATAAATACCAAAAGTGGAAATTAGATAAACTACTTAATAAAAAAATGTTAACTAGCATTACGAGAAAGGCCCCTACATTCCACAGTACAATTTTCTTCCCTTGCAATACATCTGCCGCTCTTAAATACAAGCCCGCACAGTATACAAATAGAACGACAAACGAACCAATTACTTTCGTATCATACCAATGAAAATTATCTAATTTTGTATATCCCCATATACATCCTAATAAAATTGCTAGTAAGAAAAATGGAACAGAAAATAAATTTAATCCGTAAGACGTAGATTCAAGCTTCGGTAAATTCCCTAACCTTCTTAATCTCGCATTCCACTTTTTCTTTTTTAATAGGCGATATTGCAGTAAATACATAATAGAAAAAATAAATGATACCGTAAACGTTGCATAAGAAATAATCGCCATTCCAACATGCACGTATACAAGTTCTGAAACTAATTGCTCTGCAAGTACTGGCGACATCTTTCCGAGCGGTGTAAAAATAGAAAAAGCGCTTACGCCAAATGCAACAACATTTGTAAAGAAGACTAAAAAGTCAACGCGCATAAATCGATTTATGACTAACGACATCGTAATCAATAACCAAACATAAAAATAAATCCCTGATAATAAAGTTAAAATGGGGTTCGTTTCTGAATCTGTCGCCCTAAGCAACATAAAAATAGACTGCAATACCCATACAATCGAAAGTAACCAAAAAGCAAATCGGTTCGCCTTTCGGTTACTTTGGAAATAATCTATAAAATATAAACTAATGCTACAAGCATATAAAATAATTGCAATATGATAAATAATACTGTTATTTAAAAAACTCATCCGATCATCCTTCCAAATTATAAAGATGGAACGGATGGTGTCCACACTCTTTTATGTTCTACTTCTTCCGCACGACTCTCTACTTCTTCCGTTTCTAAATCGAAAATCTTCGCAAATAACGCTAATTTTTCGCTCGCTCCCTCTTCAGCAGCTATTTCTTTCGCTACTAAAATTGGGTCTTTTAATAATTGATTAATAATACTTTTCGTATGCTTACTAATGACTTTTTTCTCACGATCACTAAGGTTTGGTATTTTTCGCTCTAGGCTTACCATCGTTTCACTTTGGATTGCAAGTGCCTTATCACGAAGAGCTGATATTAATGGAACAACACCAAGTGTACTTAACCACGTTTTAAATAGAACAATTTCCTCTTCAATCATAAATTGAATTTTCTCCGCTTCTTTCAAACGCTCAGCACGATTTGCTTCCACTACTCCTTGCAGATCATCAATGTCATATAAAAAAGAACCTTCTAACTCATCAATCGCTGGATCAATATCACGTGGTACTGCAATATCAACCATAAATAAAGGGCGACCAGAGCGCATTTTCTCCACCTTTGTCATCATCTCTTTCGTAATGACATACTCAGATGCACCAGTTGAACTAATTAAAATATCTGCTTCTAATAATGCACATTGCAATTCGCTTAACGATTTTGCATGTCCCATATATTTCTCAGCCATTACTTCTGCTTTCGAAAGTGTCCTATTCATAACTGTTACTTTACGAGCACCACTTCCATATAAGTTTTGCAGTGCAAGTTCGCCCATTTTACCAGCACCAAGAATAAGCACATGACAATCTGTTAACTCGCCAAATATTTTCTTTCCAAGCTCAACAGCAGCATAACTAACAGACATTGCACTTTCCCCGATTGTTGTTTCTGAGTGGGCACGTTTTGCTAATGTAATGACTTGCTTAAACAATTCATTAAAAATTGTGCCTGTTGCTTTAACTTGTTGCGCTTCTAAAAAGCTATCTTTTATTTGACCTAAAATCTGCGTTTCTCCGACTACCATCGAATCTAAACCGCACGTTACGCGGAATAAATGATCTATTGCACCATCTTGTTCAAAAATAGTTAAATATGGCGCGACTTCTTCTATTTCAAGCTGAAACCAATCAGCTAAAAACTTCTTAATATAATACCGTCCCGTGTGTAATTGATCGACAACAGCATAAATCTCAGTGCGATTACAAGTTGATACAATGACATTCTCTAACACGCTCTTTTGATTTTGTAATGTAGTCATCGCTCGCTCTAGCTCTGCTGCCTGAAATGTGAGTTTCTCACGAAATTCTACAGGGGCTGTTCGATAATTTACACTAACAACAAGAATATGCACGCAGCATGTCCCCCTTCACCCGTTTTATCACTTTATCTACTATCATAATACAACTTTCCTCTTATGAATCTGACAATCGTGTGAACAACCGATTATTTTTTAATTATTCTCCGTATGTAATAAAGGAGATTCAGTAAACTAATAAAAAAATCTTCTACTTTATAATGATTATAAATTAATAACTCTATTTGTACGTTACCAAAAAAAGTCCTCATAATCAAGTGATGGAAACTATTCCATATAAATTATAACATCATCTTTCCTATCTTCTTTCATCATGAAGGAAAATATGTATGATTGTTCCAAAATGTAGCAAACACTTTCTCAATACAATGTATTTGACATTTTATTTCTTTTTCGTTATATTGATTTTACAAAATTAAATTGTGCACAACTTAATTAGAAGGGAGTTATGTATGACAGAGGACTCTTTGCATCTAGATAACCAACTTTGTTTTTCTATTTATGCCTGTTCTAGAGAGGTTACTCGTTTTTATCGACCTTATTTAGAAGAGATGGGTATTACGTATCCCCAGTACATTACTTTACTCGTACTATGGGAGCAAGATGGACTAACAGTAAAAGAAATTGGAGAACGTCTATTTTTAGATTCCGGTACGTTAACACCTATGTTAAAACGAATGGAATCATTAAAACTTGTAAAACGTGTTCGTTCCAAAGAAGACGAGCGAAAAGTTTGTATTGAATTAACAGAACAAGGCAAAGATTTAAAGGAAAAGGCTTGTTCATTACCGACAACGATGGCTACAAATTTAGGAATTACAGAGCAAGAATATCGCTCTTTATTAATTGAGCTAAATAAACTAATTGAAACAATGAAAACAATTAATGATGGAAAAGGGGAATAAATATGGATAAATTATATACTGCTTCAGTAACAGCAACAGGTGGAAGAAATGGGAAAGTAGTTTCAGATGATGGCATATTAAATCTTGATGTAAAAATGCCGAAAGCACTAGGTGGTGCAGGCGGAGAAGCAACAAATCCAGAACAACTATTTGCAGCTGGTTATGCAGCTTGTTTTGATAGTGCATTACAACTTGTCATTCGTACAAAACGTATGAAAGTAGAAAGTACAGAAGTAACCGCTCACGTTTCTATCGGAAAAGATACAGATGGTGGTTTTGGCCTATCTGCCGTGCTTGATGTACATGTCGCTGGCGTTTCACATAGCGAAGCAAAAGAACTTGTAGAAGCGGCTCACGGTGTATGTCCTTACTCTAAAGCAACACGAGGTAATATTGAAGTTACATTAAACGTACGTTAACAGCTTATATAAAGAAAAAAACGCGCGACATTCGTCACGCGTTTTTTGTTTTTGTCATTTTATGAATTGCCTTCCACGCTTCTTCTTTTCCAAGTCCTGTTTCAGAAGAGAATAGAACGATTTCATCGCCAATTTCAACAGCAAGCGTTTCTTTTACAACTTTTAAATGCTTTTGCCATTTCCCTTTCGGGATTTTATCGGCTTTCGTCGCAATAATAATTGTTGGGATTTCATAATGCTTTAAGAAATCATACATCATCACGTCATCACTTGTTGGTTGGTGACGTAAATCAACTACTAATACAGCTGCGTCTAATTGCTTACGCGTTGTAAAGTACGTTTCAATCATTTTCCCCCATGCCGCGCGCTCCGATTTAGACACTTTCGCATATCCATAACCTGGAACATCAACAAAATGCATCATCTCATTGATTAAGAAAAAGTTCAGTGTTTGCGTTTTTCCTGGTTTAGAAGAAATACGCACTAACTTTTTACGATTTAAAATTTTATTAATAAAGGAAGACTTCCCGACATTTGAACGACCTGCTAATGCAATTTCTGGTAAATCACTGTCTGGATATTGTTCTGGTTTAACAGCACTAATTACAATATCTGCTTTTGTTACTTTCATTGTTTCACTCCTACTAATGCGTGCTCCAATACTTCATCTAAATGAGATGCAAGCACAAACGTAAGGTTTTCTTTTACGCTCTCTGGAATATCATCTAAATCTTTCTCGTTTTCTGCTGGCAAAATAATTTTTGTTAAGCCTGCGCGGTGAGCACTTAATGTTTTTTCTTTTAAGCCACCAATTGGTAATACACGACCACGAAGTGTAATTTCACCTGTCATACCTACTTCTTTACTTACAGGAATACCTGTTAGTGCAGAAATAAGTGCCGTTGCCATCGTAATACCTGCTGACGGTCCATCTTTTGGAACTGCTCCTTCTGGAACATGAATATGAATATCATTTTTCTCATGGAAATTCGGGTCAATCTGAAGCTCTTCTGCACGAGAGCGTATATAACTAAACGCAGCTTGTGCTGATTCTTTCATAACATCCCCAAGTTTCCCCGTTAAAATTAGTTTCCCTTTTCCTGGCGCTACAGAAACTTCAATTGCAAGTGTATCGCCGCCTGCTGCTGTGTAAGCTAGACCTGTTGCCATACCAACTTGGTCTGTTTTTTCAGCTTGCCCATAACGGAATATGTGTTTACCAAGTAAATCAACAATCTTTTTCTCTGTCACAACGATACGTTTACGTTCTGCTGTAACGATAATTTTCGCTACTTTACGGCAAACTTTTGCAATTTGGCGTTCTAGCGTACGAACACCAGCCTCACGTGTATAATAACGAATAATTTCAAGAAGCGCCTCATCACGCACTTGTAAATTACCTTTTCGTAAGCCATGCTCTTTTAATTGTTTCGGCAATAAATGCTCACGAGCAATGTGTACTTTTTCAAGTTCTGTATAGCCAGCAATCGAAATGATTTCCATACGGTCAAGTAATGGACCTGGAATACTTGAAAGTGTATTAGCGGTTGCTACAAACATAACTTTCGATAGATCATATGGTTCTTCAATGTAATGATCACTGAAGTTATGGTTTTGTTCTGGATCTAATACTTCAAGTAATGCCGCTGATGGATCTCCACGGAAATCGTTAGACATTTTATCAATCTCATCTAATAAGAAGACTGGATTAACTGTTTTCGCCTTTTTCATACCTTGAATAATGCGTCCTGGCATTGCTCCAACATATGTACGGCGGTGACCACGAATTTCAGATTCATCACGCACACCACCAAGAGATGCACGGACAAATTTACGATTCAATGATGTTGCAATTGAACGCGCTAACGAAGTTTTGCCGACCCCAGGAGGGCCTACTAAACAAAGGATAGGTCCTTTTAATGAATTCGTTAACTTCTGTACAGCTAAATATTCAAGTACACGCTCTTTCACTTTTTCAAGACCGTAATGATCGTTATTTAAAATCTCTTCTGAATGAGCAAGATCAATTATATCTTCTGTTGCCTCTGTCCACGGAAGCGCTAATAACCAATCAATATAATTGCGAATAACACCACTCTCCGCAGAACTTGCTGGTAACTTTTCATAACGATCTAATTCTTTCAGCGCAGCCTTCATTGTTTCTTCAGGCATTCCTGACTGTTCAATTTTTTCACGAAGTTCTTCTACTTCTCCGCCCTTACCTTCTTTGTCGCCAAGTTCAGTTTGAATCGCCTTCATTTGCTCACGTAAGAAATATTCTTTTTGCGTGCGCTCCATTGAACGTTTCACTTTTTGTCCGATCTTCTTTTCTAGGCTAAGTAACTCTTGTTCATCTTGAATAATTGAAATAAGTGTATGTAATCGTTCTTTTACAGATACAATCTCTAGAATCTCTTGTTTCTGCTTCGTTTTAATCGGCAAGTGAGAAGCAATTAGATCAGCTAATCTCCCTGGTTCTTCTACATCAGCTACCGTTGCAAATGTTTCATTTGAAACTTTTTTCGAAACTTTAATATATTGTTCGAAATGCTCCAGTAACGTACGCATAAGAGCTTTCTCTTCTAAATCATCTTCTACTTCTTCAGTTACCGTTTTAATAGACACTTGTACTATATTTTCTTCTTCGATAAACTCTATTACTTCTGCTCTATGTAAACCTTCCACAAGGACACGAAGCGTACCGTTCGGCAATTTTAACATTTGCTTGACTTTCGCCACTGTACCTACACTATATATGTCATCTTCTTTCGGATCATCGATATTCATTTCTTTTTGCATTGCTAAAAAGATGATATTTTCATCCATTGCCGCCTGCTCTAGTGCTTGTATCGATTTATCACGTCCTACATCAAGATGCAAAACCATCGTTGGATATACGAGAACGCCTCTTAATGGTAGGAGGGGCACGATTCTTTCGTTCGTATTCATACTAGACATAGCACCTCCATAATAAATTAAACTCCTGTTCAACTATTTTATATTACAATACACCTAGATGCAATTGCTGAGATTCCTCGCAATTATAAATAGCTTATTTTTCTACCTCACGAAAAGAAAAAAGACTCCGATTAAGCATACAAACTTAAACGAAGTCTGGCAAATTTTATTATTGTTTATTTTTACATAGATTGTGCATCTGTTTCGTCTACGTTAGTATGTACATCTAGCTCTCTATGCGCATTTTCTTGCATAAATGTTAACTCAAATACTTCTTTTAACTTACGG
Source organism: Bacillus cereus group sp. BfR-BA-01355 (assembly GCF_022663675.1). Lineage (NCBI taxonomy): Bacteria > Bacillati > Bacillota > Bacilli > Caryophanales > Bacillaceae > Bacillus > Bacillus cereus group sp. BfR-BA-01355. The sequence continues at coordinate 42,226 of NZ_JAKUFY010000023.1, read as the reverse complement.
ACAGGAATAATTTCGATTCCCTTTATAGTATACAAAAATGGTTGCATATTTTCAGCAGGAATAATGACTTTCTTAGCTCCCGCTTTTTTCGCAGCTTTTATTTTTGCGTACACGCCACCAATAGGCTTTACTTCTCCGTGTATACTTATTTCACCTGTCATCGCTACTTCATTATTTACATATGTGCGATGCACCGCAGAATATACACCTGTTGCCATAGCGATTCCTGCAGAAGGTCCATCAATTGGGATACCACCTGGAAAATTAATATGTATATCGTATCCTTCTGGCAACACATCTAAAGAACGAAGTACTGTTAATACATTATCAACAGAGCCTTTTGCCATACTTTTACGGCGAATCGATTTCGTTTGACTACCAATACTTTCTTCTTCTACAATTCCGGTAACATTTACCGACCCTTTATCTTTCGCCGGAATTGCTGTTACTTCAATTTCTAATAACGCACCTGTATTTGGTCCGTATACAGCAAGACCATTTACAAGACCAATCCTTGGAATCGGATAAATGTGCTTTTCGTATTTCGGTGTAAGCTGACTTGAGTGAACAACCCACTCTATATCTTCATCTTTAATGAAAGAACGTTCTTCATTTATCGCCATACCAGCAGAGATTTGCACGAGATTAATCGCTTCTCGTCCATTTCTTGCATACATCCCAATCATTTCAATACCATTTTCGCCTATTTGCATTTCTACTTTTTCCGCGGCATTTTTCGCTACTTTTTGAATTTCTTCCGTATCTAATTCACGGAAAAATACTTCTAAGCAACGTGACCGAATAGCAGGAGGAATTTCCTCTGGCGAACGTGTCGTTGCTCCAACTAAGCGAAAATCTGCCGGTAAGCCTTTTTGGAAAATATCATGTATATATGTTGGAATCATCGTATTTTCTTCACTATAGTACGCACTTTCTAAAAATACTTTTCGATCTTCTAACACCTTTAACATTTTGTTCATTTGAATCGGATGGAGTTCGCCAATCTCATCAATAAACAAAATACCACCATGCGCATCTGTTACAGCACCTTTTTTCGGTTGCGGAATACCTGCTTGTCCCATCGCCCCAGCACCTTGATAAATCGGATCATGCACCGAACCAATTAAAGGGTCTGCGATACCACGTTCATCAAACCGAGCTGTCGTCGCATCAAGTTCAATAAATGTTGCATTCGTACGAAATGGAGATTTAGGATTTCGTTTCGCTTCTTCTAATACAAGACGTGCTGCCGCTGTTTTCCCAACACCTGGCGGGCCATATATGATTACATGTTGCGGATTCGGACCACAAAGAGCCGCTTTTAACGACTTAATCCCGTCCTCTTGCCCTACAATATCTAAAAAGGTTGTAGGACGCACCTTTTCTGCTAGCGGCTCTGTTAAAGAAATCTCACGCATTTTACGAAGCTGTTCTAATTCTTTTTTCGATTCTCGATCAATTGAAACTTTTTGTGTTCGTTGATTTCGAAGTAAATGCCAGAAATATAATCCGACAATTACACCAAAAACAAGTTGAACAACTAAAAATATATTTGTCCAGCTCATTATTTATTTCCTCCCGCAATATTTTATCTCTTAGTATTTCCGCGGAGGAACGTAGCTAAACATAAAGAAAAACAGCAATTATAAAAATTGCTGTTTCCCTTTCGCATTATGCAGATGTTTTTGTATCAAGTACAGTACCGTCTTGTAACACCAATTTTGGCGGTTCATTATCAGCTACTGTTTCTTTTGTAAGAATACACTTCTCGATATCTTTACGAGATGGAAGTTCGAACATTACATCAAGCATTAAGCCTTCAATAATAGAACGAAGTCCACGAGCACCCGTTTTACGTTCAATTGCTTTTTTCGCAATTTCGATTAGTGCACCTTCTTCAAACTCTAACTCAACATCGTCAAGCTCCAATAGTTTTTGGAATTGCTTAACAAGTGCATTTTTCGGTTTCGTTAAAATATCAACAAGAGCATCTTCATCAAGTGGCTCTAGGTTCGCAATAACTGGAAGACGACCGATAAACTCTGGAATTAAACCAAATCTTAAAAGATCCTCTGGTAATACGTGAGATAAAACATGCTTCTCATTTACATCAGCATTTTTCTTCTCAGAACCAAATCCAATTACTTTCTCACCAAGGCGACGTTTAATAATCGGCTCAATGCCATCAAACGCTCCACCACAAATGAATAAGATGTTCGTTGTATCAATTTGAATGAACTCTTGGTGCGGATGCTTACGACCACCTTGAGGTGGAACGCTTGCTACAGTACCTTCTAAAATTTTCAGAAGTGCCTGCTGCACACCTTCACCAGATACATCACGTGTAATTGATGGATTTTCGGACTTACGTGCCACTTTATCAATCTCATCAATATAAATGATTCCTTTTTCCGCTTTCTCTACATCATAATCAGCTGCTTGAATTAATTTTAGTAAGATATTTTCTACATCTTCCCCAACATATCCAGCTTCTGTTAAAGATGTTGCGTCCGCGATTGCAAATGGAACATTTAAAATACGCGCTAACGTTTGTGCCAGTAATGTTTTACCACTACCTGTTGGCCCGATAAGTGCGATATTACTCTTCGCTAATTCTACATCATCAATTTTGCTGTTAGAATTAATGCGTTTGTAATGATTATATACCGCTACCGCTAGTGCTTTTTTCGCGCTATCTTGCCCGATGACATACTCATCTAAGATTTCACGAATTTCTACCGGTTTCGGTACATCTTTGAATTCTACTTCTTCGTCCTTCGCAAGCTCCTCTTGTACAATTTCAGTACAAAGTTCGATACACTCGTCACAAATGTAAACACCTGGACCTGCCACTAACTTTCGAACTTGCGTTTGTGTTTTACCACAGAAAGAACATTTTAATTGCCCTTTTTCATCATTAAATTTAAACATATTTTCACACCCCTTACAAAGTGCTAACCTCTTGCCTTCGTATGTACACGATAAATGTATCGTATGTAAATACATATTATGTCACTACGTGGCGAGAAATACAAATAATATGACTAGTTATGTACAAATAAAAAAATTTTAAAACTTTTGAAATATGTATATTCGACTTGTAAAGGAACATTTCCTTCTCCATCGAAAAGTTTTATAAATATATTTCTATATTTATAAAACAAGGCACGATTAAAATCGTGCCTTGTTATTTTATTATGCAGCGTTTTCTACTAAGAAGTCTACAGCTTTACGCACTTTAAGATCTTCAGCTAAAGCGTCTACACTTCCAAGAGCTTGCTTGATAGCGTCTACTGGCATACCGTACATTTCAGCCATTTTTTCAACTTCTGCAGTTACTTCTTCTTCAGTAACCTCGATGTTTTCAGCTTCAATGATAGCTTCAAGAACAAGATTGATTCTTACACGTTTTTGTGCATCTTCTTTCATTTGCTCTTTTAATTTGTCAGCGTCAGTACCTGTGAATTGGTAGTAAAGCTCAAGGTTCATACCTTGTTGGCTTAAACGTTGCTCGAATTCACGAACCATACGATCTAACTCAGTGTTGATCATAGCTTCTGGAATTTCGATTTCAGCGTTAGCAGCAGCTAATTCTACTACTTCGTCACGTACTTTGTGCTCAGCTTCGTGCTTTTTGCCTTCTTCTAAGTTTGTGCGAAGTTTTGCTTTTAATTCATCAAGAGTTGCAACCGCTTCGTCTGCTTCTTTAGCGAACTCGTCGTTTAACTCAGGAAGTTCTTTTGTTTTGATTTCGTGAATTGTTACTTTGAATGTTGCTGGTTTGCCAGCTAATTCAGCAGCATGGTACTCTTCTGGGAATGATACTTCAACGTCTTTAGACTCACCAGATTTAAGACCGATTACTTGCTCTTCGAAACCTGGGATGAATGTACCAGAACCGATTGCTAGAGAGTAGTTTTCGCCTTTTCCGCCTTCAAATGCTTCGCCATCAACGAAACCTTCGAAGTCGATTACAGCTGTATCACCGTTTTCAACAGTTCCTTCTTCTTTAACAACTAGTTCAGCTTGACGCTCTTGTAAAGATTTTAATTCGTTCTCTACATCTTCGTCAGTTACAGTTGTTTCAACTTTTTCTACTGCTAAACCTTTGTACTCACCTAATTTAACTTCAGGTTTCACTGTAACTTTTGCAGTGAAGATAAGGTTAGCATTTTTTTCGAACTTCTCGATGTCGATTTCAGGATGATCAACTGGGAAGATACCAGCTTCTTCAATCGCTTCACCGTATACTTTTGGTAAAATGATATCTAAAGCATCTTGGTATAAAGATTCAATACCAAAGCGTTGTTCGAATAATGGACGAGGCATTTTTCCTTTACGGAAACCTGGTACGTTAATTGTTTTTACTACTTTTTTGAACGCAGCGTCGATAGAGTTGTTTACTTCTTTAGCATCAACTTCGATTGTTAAAACGCCAACGTTACCTTCTAATTTTTCCCATTTTGTAGACATTTATTCTTTCCCTCCAACTATAATAATGTATGCACATACCTCTATAGATTAAAATCTTCATTATCTCTTTTTTGAAATAACAAATACACAAATAACCCTCTAGCAAAAGCTTTCAGATATAATGTTCCAATCTACTAATTGCCCAGAAGACAACTACGGTATATTTTGTTCGAGAATAATATGAAACATATTAAGTAAGAGAATTGCACTTCTCTTCTCTTACAAACAGGCAGATTTCTGCCTTTTGCAACCCTTACATTATAACATAGAATATGCTCGTTTCAAGAACTGAACGATTCTTTTTCATAATTATACGGGCAAATATCCTTCTCTTTCAACACGTAATAACCATTGATAGGCAATATGAAACTCTTCCAATTCGATATTATATGCTGCCATAAGCTCTTCTTCATCAATAGCCAATCCGAAACGCTTTCTTCCAATTCTCTCTAAAACAGCTGACCAAATCTCTTCTTTATCCATTAATAGAGCGAATGGGAAAACGCTAATTTGCAACTCTTTCCAATATGTAACCATCGCTTCAAATATATCGGGATAATTTTGCTCTAATCGGCTTGATAATTTATGTATAATGTTATTGGATTGCTCCTCATTATGACCTGTAAATGCTGGAATCACCTTAATCGTATTTCCAAACTTTTCTACCTCTATTTCTTCTTCTACCTGACTTTCTATCATTTTATACAAAATAGAAGTTTTCAAATAGGGGTGCTGCTCTTCGTCTATTAAAAATTTCTTTAAAACAGGTAATGCAAGATCTAAATCTTTTAACGAAAGTCGCTGAATCGCTCTTAGCTTCTGTCCAAAGTTTTCTCCAAAAATTTCATTAGTAAACTCATCCAATTCAAAGTTTGAATCCACTAGCGATGCGTCTCCCTCATTTAGCATACCTTCTGCAAATAAAGCAAGCTGCGCTAATTTTTCCTTTTGATCAGGCATTATATCTTTCGTTTGTAAAACCTTTTCAACAGTTTCAATAACACCTTCATAATCATTTGTTTGAACTAAAATTGTTACGTACGTTTCAAGAATATCACCAAATAAGACAACTCCTGTTTTAAGCAACTGTTCACATTTATCTTTCGCTTCTTCCATACGTTTTAATTCGAGTAAACAAATAACTGAAGCTAATTCCGTTTGTTCCGTTTCCGCATTATACTGACGTAATATTTCAAAGCAACGCAATGCATCTTCGAATTTCCGCTCTTTCAGCGCTAAAAAACCTTCATCAATATAGCGCTCTGATAGTTGTGGAAACAATACGACCGTATTTTCTTTTTTATCCATACGTCCGCCTCTTTTTCTTGATTTTAATTATGCTCAAAGTAAATATATCAAATGCGTAATGAGAACACAACATCCCTAAATCATTTGTTTGAAATATAAAAATATTTAATTTTTATATTCCGATACGAGTAAATCTCTACTAAAAATTAAAATTGTACAAATAAAAATCCCCAGCAACAAGCGCAGAGGATTCATCATTAATGGAAAGCTTTTATAATTGTGGGGTATATTACAAGGGTAATAATTTGGAGAACAATAATTGCCATAAAAATCATGCTAAAATAGAAGATTGGTTTACTTCGCTTCATTAAAAACATAATAATAAGCATCGTACAAGCAAACAAACTTAAGAAGAACAAACTTGTTGTCGAACTAAGTATACCACTTGGGACAAAGAACAATAACACTACACTACAAGTACCTATAATTCCAAATAACCATTCCATTCATTCACTCATTCCCTTTCCCTCTCATAGCTGTTTTCTCTAAGCAATCAAATGTTTCACAACATCGACTACATACGTTAATTTCTCATACGCTACAAATCCAAAAGCAACCGTTAAGCCCGTTACAACTAACCCTTTCATCATTTCTTCCTCCTCGTTTTATCGTTGTTATCTTCATTATAAAAGATTAGCAATTTCTTACCATCGAACTACCTTACAGTTACCTTACAGAATTGTAAGATTTCAAAAAGGGATTGAAAAACACCTCATATCGCTTGAGGTGCTTTCACGAAATTTCTCTATAATCACTTGCAAAATTAGCTTTTTTCTCTTGGTTACTTTTCGGCGAATCGACTCTTAGACTAATAGATTTACTAAATAATTTAGGATCAAAATAATTATGCATTACTTTTCTTAACTTACCTTCAGATATTTTCGTATTACAAGAAAACAAAAAATGAAAATCATGTTAATATATTTTTGTACAATTAAGAATTTAATTTACAAGGGGGATTATATATGTTCAAAAAAGTAGCTGCTGATGTTTTAGGGTTAAGCGATGTAGGTTCTGTCATTACACCGAAAGATTACGATAAAGTTGATGCTGATGATTACGTGATGCACGAAGATGGAGAGAAAATTTATTTTCTAATTAAATCCAAATCAGATGAATATTGCTTCACAAACAAAGGATTACTCCACCTAGATGGTACAAGCGCAACAAGTAAAAAACGCACACTGCGCCGCTATAGCTATAGTAAATATCAAATTAAAAACGTAGCACTTGAAACTGCAGGAACGATTGATTTAGATATAGAAATTAAGTTTCAAATGGGAGATGAGCATTACTCAATTGATGTTCATAAAAAACATATTGAAGAATTAAAAGATTTATATAAGGCTTTACTTAAAATTGAAGAAATTTCATACGACAACGACATTACATTACAATATGCACATAAAAGTTTAGATATGGCATCTAATGCTTTCAGCCGTATTTCAAACGCACAAGTAAACTTAGCAGAGCAATTTAAAGAGATGAACGAGATTGCCTTTAACTGGCTTGTTGATACGAAGAAACAATACAATGTGAAAGATTATGGTTTTGTATTTGAGAAGTTTATTAATAACTAATTTAAAACAAAAAACCTTGTTATCAAAAGATAACAAGGTTTTTTTAGCGTCCCAGGAGAGATTCGAACTCCCGCTCCGCCCATTCCGTACTATTTTATATATTTTGATCGCAGTCTTAATATATCTTCTCCTTCGCGAATGCCTGCCGATCCCTTCCTCACATTTTTTACGACAGTCCAATTCGGGTTAGTTTCATCACCGATGTTCTGTACTGTAAAGTTGCCGTCACCATATTTCCGTTGACCTTCTGCCAATTTCTCCGTTAAATCATTCTCTTTTGTTCTCGCCATCTTTGCGCCATCTCCCTTTTTATACAACCTTCTTAAACTGTCCAACTAATCACACGTCCAGTCAATTGGAGATTCTCGTTTTCCGCTTCTATTAATTGTAACACACTATCAGGGATAAGTTCCGATAACGGCTACTCAATCACACTAGAATGGTAAAAACTTTTATAACATTGCAAGTGAACAATTAGGAGAATCTGGATATGGATTTGAGTTCTACCATAAGCCTATTGATTCTTTAAATTAAATATGAGGAACAGGGCGCATAAAGTGTAACTTTAATCAACCCTCACCAATCGGACTTTTACGGACAGCCCGACCCCACCTAACTTCTTTGCTTCCGCTGAATTTTGAGGTGGGGGTCTTACTGCCCGGCAAATAGCGGGATAAACGGCGCTCTTTTTATTTAAGAAAAGAAGTACATATGCAACTGCTTAATATCGAAGGAAAGGTCGCAGATATTAAGAATGAACTACACTTATAACCCAAACATCAATTTTTAGACAAACAAAAACCTTGTTATCAAAAGATAACAAGGTTTTTGTTAGCGTCCCAGGAGAGATTCGAACTCCCGACCGTACGCTTAGAAGGCGTATGCTCTATCCGGCTGAGCTACTGGGACATGGAGCGGGTGAAGAGAATCGAACTCTCGACCAGAGCTTGGAAGGCTCTTGTTTTACCACTAAACTACACCCGCATATGTTATTTTCTTTTCTTCGTTAGCGCCGTTGCCCTATCGACAATATTTATTATATGTATAACCATACATAAAGTCAACACCTTTTTTAAAAGAGGATAAATTTTATTATCCTCTTTTAAAAACTGCTTGTTCAACTAGTTGTCCGTCTAATGTTTCAAAACGAACTTCCATTTGATTTTCATCCATTTCTAATACAGCAAATGTCTTTTCTACACGCTGACGTGGTAATAAAATACTGCCTGGATTAATAAATAAAACGCCGTCGATTAATTCCGCACCTAATACGTGAGAATGTCCGAAGCATGCAACTTGCGCTCCTACTTCTTCCGCATGGTACGCTAGCGTTTGTAATGTCATTTTCACATTATGGCGATGTCCATGCACAACTAAGAAGCGAATTCCATTTACATCAGTTACAATTTCATCTTGAAAGTTAGCATAATCACAGTTTCCTTTTACAACACGGAAACCTTGCATTTCTTCATGAGCAGGCGTTAGCTCTGAATCACCGCAATGAATCATGATATCTACTTTCCCTTCATATTTCTCTTTCAACTGCTGTAATTCCTTCACAGAGCTATGACTATCGCTTACGATTAAAGCTTTCATCATACTCTCTCCCTTATTCTCCTAAAAACCATTCCGGGATTTTTTCTTCTAACTTACGAAGAGCACGACCACGGTGGCTAATAGCATTTTTCTCATCTGAACTTAATTCCGCCATTGCTTTTTTGTATTCTTCCACATAAAAGATCGGATCGTATCCAAAACCATTTTCCCCGCGGCGTTGTTCTAAAATAAATCCTTCACATGTCCCATTTACAATGACAGGCTTTTTATCACCTTCAGGGAAAGCAACTGCTAATGCACAATAGAAACGTGCTTTACGCTTTTCAAAGTCAATGCCATTTAATTCTTGTAACACTTTATCGATATTTGCTTGATCATTTTTCGGTTCACCAGCAAAACGCGCTGAATACACTCCTGGTTTTCCGTTTAAAGCATCTACAATAAGACCCGAATCATCCGCAATTACGATCGAATTCAGCTGTCTACTCAAACTATCCGCTTTTAAGATCGCATTTTCTTCAAATGTTTCACCTGTTTCTTCAACTTCTTCAATATGAGGAAAATCGTGTAATGATTTTACTTCTAAATCAAATCGCTCAAATAACTCAGCAAACTCACGTACTTTACCCATATTTTTTGTCGCTACAACAACTTGTTTCATACTTTCCACCTCTACTCTATATGAGATACGATGTCGCCTAAAGCTTCTTTTTGCATATCAATCAGTTGGAAAATGCCTTTTTCCGCAGCATCAAGTAGTTCATTTAACTGCGCTCTACTAAACGTCGCTTCTTCTCCAGTTCCTTGCACTTCAACAAATTGGCCTTTTCCAGTCATAATCACGTTCATATCAACGTCTGCTTTAGAATCTTCTGCATAGTTTAAATCTAAAACAACACCTTGCTCTTCAACAATCCCTACTGACGTTGCTGCTAAATAATCTTTTACTGGAATTTTAGATACTTTTTCTGCTTGTAATAACTTCTCAAAAGCTAGTACCATCGCTACATATGCACCTGTAATAGACGCTGTTCTCGTTCCACCATCTGCTTGGATAACATCACAGTCAATCCAAACTGTTCTCTCGCCAAGCGCTTCTAAATCAACTACCGCACGTAATGCTCGTCCAATTAGACGCTGAATTTCCATTGTACGTCCTGTTACTTTCCCTTTGCTTGACTCTCTAATTGTACGTTGTTCTGTTGCACGCGGAATCATCGCGTATTCAGCTGTTACCCAGCCCTTTCCTTCTCCACGCATAAACGGTGGTACACGCTCTTCAATTGTCGCTGAGCAAATCACCTTTGTATCCCCAACTTCAATTAATACAGATCCCTCTGGATGTTTTAAATAATTCGTATGAATATGTATATGGCGTAATTCTGTTTTCTCTCTACCATCTACTCGCATAAAAATAACCTCCTCTTAATTACTACTCGTTAGTATAGCCAATTTTAAATGTATGATATGTATACAATAAAAGAAGGAGAACCCAAAAAGCAATTCTCCTTTCTTACTTAAGTATATCAAATTATTCAAGATTAAAAACTACCTGTATTCACGTTTTCTGGACGATCTACAGGTTTTATTAACTTTCCGCCCTTTTCATCTATAAGATTCGCTTTTCCATTCACTTCAATAGAAACATTTTTCACACCTTTCTTTTCTGTTAAAGATAAAACTAACGACTTCAATACGTAATTTGAAATCATATTTTTATCTGGGTTTACAAATATATTTTCATTAAAGTTTAATGTAAGATTTCCGTCTTGTAATTTCGGATTCGTAATAAGCTTAACGCCTGGATTAAAATCATTCAGGAGCGATTGATGAATCGGACCTTTTACAAGCTCATCTATAATTGCTGCATAATCATTTTCTTTTCCTTCAGCAACGCGGCGCGTTACTGGTACGTAATATTGCTGTTTATTATTATTTTGCGCCATAAAATACAGTGTGACTGGTTTTGTATTTGTTACATCTGCTACTTGTTCATCATCGAAGTTAATACCATTTGCACGACTCACTCCTTCACCAAGCGGTGTACCACCAACAGGCATCTTTGCCAATTTCTCACCATTTATTTGGAACTGCACTTGTTTTATCTCTGTAAATTGCGTCAACGTCCACGCTATAGATTCAACGATTTGCCGCTCTTCTTCTTTCGCATAGTTTTTCATTTCTTTAGAGAAATCAATAACTGCCGTCCCGTCCTTTTTCAAATCTAAGGTCATCGTTGTATTCGCCGGAATGACTGCACGAAACCCATTCGGTAATAAATTCGTTACTGGTCCATCTTTCACAAGGTATTCTAACGTTTGCTTCACAGTCTCATTTGCTTTCGGAGTAGGTATAGCTAATGTTTGTGGTACAACATAACCATTTTTATCAACAAGGTATAGTTCTCTATTTACCATTTGCCCTTGCTTATCTTTTTTAGCTACTTCTTTCTTCCCACCCTCTGTATACGTAACTTGTTTTGGCGGATCAATTTGTTCAGTTGCTTTCTCCTGATTTATAAAGCCACACCCTGTTAGTAAAACAGCGCTCACAGTAGCACCAACAACCCATTTAAAAGTGGATTTAGGCATGCCATTCCCCCCTAAAATCTAAGTTTGTACTATTATGTATACGAGCCGTTTCACATTTTAGAACAAGCTGTGCCTCTTATATAGTGAAACTTTAATCAGTGGGAGTTTTGCTCATCCCCCACATAACTTCTTTTCTTCCGCTGAATTTTGAGGTGGGGGTCTTACTGCCCGGAAAATAGCGGGATAAACAAAAACTCCTGATTTCTCAGGAGCTTACTTATATGAATTCTACTATTATTCTTTTTCTAAATGAATATGCTTCACATTTTCAATCGGTTGACCGAACCATTTTGATGCAATTTCTTTAAACAAGCCTATTTTTCCTGTTGTTAAGAAGAGATGATCACTTTGTTCTTCTCCTTCATTCAACATTTTACTATGATATAAGATTGTACTTACTTCACGTGCTGTTTCATCACCAGAACTAATTAGTTGTACTTTATCTCCCATTACTTTTTTAATAACAGGTCCTAAAATCGGATAATGTGTACACCCTAATATAAGGGTATCAATATCGGTACTTTTCAGTGGTTGCAGCGTTTCTCTTACAACTTCGTACGCCATTTCACTTTCGAAATTCCCACTCTCTACAAGTTCAACGAAAGGTGGACAAGCTAAACTTTCTACCATAACACGGTTATTAATAGACTTTAACGCCTCTTCGTATGCACCACTTTTCACGGTTCCAATCGTTCCAATAATCCCAACATGATACGTGTTTGTCACTTTTAAAGCTGTACGTGATCCTGGGTGAATAACTCCTACTACTGGAATTGGTAATTGTTTTTGCATCTCTTCTAATACAACTGCAGTTGCTGTATTACACGCAATAACTAACATTTTAATATTTAAATCTAGTAAATGCTCCGTCATTTCCCACGTAAATTGACGCACTTCTTCTCGAGAACGTGGACCATAAGGACAACGTGCTGTATCTCCTAAATATATGATACGCTCTTTCGGCAACTGACGAATTAATTCCTTCGCTACTGTTAAACCGCCAACTCCTGAATCGATAACACCGATTGCTCTATTCAACTTCATCACCCGTTTTCTCATTCATCATCTTTTATGTTTATCATTATATTTTACACACTTTAAGTTCGCTCACTTCAAATGCTTCTGTATGAAAATTTTCATTTACCCATGTATAGACTAGGACCTTTTTTATTTTGCTCCTTTTTTTCGTAATTTGCAAGACAGAAAAATAACCGACCTTCTATAAGAAAGTCGGTTTCTTCTATATAAGGTGCATACTCATTGCTCCATCTTTTTTTGAAAAGAAGACATTCCCATTAATAAGAAGAAATGAGCAGAAATTAAAATGACGAGCAAAATAAAATTCAATCGATAACTATTTGTAGATTCCATAATTTTGCTCGCTACAGCTGGTCCAAATGCCATACCGAAAAAGTTAATTAAATTATATAAACCAAGACCAACTCCAACTTTAGCTGGATTTAATGTTTTGGGTATAAATGTGTTTAATGATACTTGAATTGCCGAATAACTCATAAATGTTAAAATAACCGCAAATAAAATAAAGAGTAAGTTCCCATTCGGAATAATCCCTAAAATTAAAAAGCCCATGATCATAACTACAGACGCTACATACATCATCCTCACATTCCCAAACGAAGGAATAATCTTTCCGGTAATAACACTAGATACAATACCAAAGAGAGATGCAACAAACAATACAATTCCAATAACGAATGGAGACAATCCGTGTCCTCTTCCTAACAGTAATGGTAATAATAATAAACTAGCACATAACGCCACATTAATGATAAATCCGACCGCTATTAAACGAAGTAATGGTTTATTTGTAAACAACTCAATATCAATAAACGGCGACTCTGTTCTCTTCATATGAGCCCTGAATAAAAATAGGAAAGCAACAGATAACACAAAAAGCCAACTATTAATATTCACTCCTAATAAAATGGTCGTAATCAATACAAATAATAAAACTGCTCCAATGAAATCAAAGCGAAACACTTCATCGGTATGTTGCGCCTCTTCTGGCATAAATTTTACGAGCAAGAAAATACCAATCATTGAAATAACCATAAATAAAAATAAATACGGCCACCCTAACGTATTTGTAATTGCCCCACCAACTAAAGGTCCAATACCAACCGCTAATGCAATAGAAGAACTAATCATTGCTAACGCACCCGGTTTTTTAGCTGGAGCAACTAATTTTGCCACCGCAATCATACTGAGCGCAATAAACGCTGCTCCCCCGCTCGCCTGCACTAACCTTGCGAAAATGATAATCTCATAAGATTGATTCACAAACCCAACAATAGAACCAGCTACAAATATGATAATAGAAATAATTAATAGCCTTTTTACACTGTAACGATCAGCCAGTTTTCCATATATCATCGAACCAATACCGACAACTAAAGAATACCCCACTACAACCCAACTTACTTTCGATTGACTAATTGATAAATCATTGGCAATATCCTCTAGCGCTACATTAAATAACACAGCGTTCATCGGTCCTAACAAAACAATAAAACATAATGTAAAAACAAACCATTTCGAATGGTTACTTATATCTTTCCCCATGTGTAACACTCTCCTGATTGCAATTTTAAAATTGTCAAACTATAGATGAAAAATGAAGTTATTTAAATGTTGTATCACCACTAAACAACTTCATTAAATGTATAAAAGGTACTACCTTATCGCGCGATAAAGTGAAACTTTAACCAGCCCTCATCAATCGGACTTTTACGGGCAGTTGATCCCCCACCTAACTTCTTTGCTTCCGCTGAATTTTGAGGTGGGGGTCTTACTGCCCGGAAAATAGCGGGGTAAATTGAATTCGACACGAAACAAGAATGTTGTTCGATATTCATGGAACTATCATAGTTTCAGCATTACAGTTTGTCAACGAAAAATATACAAACTAAACTAATTTAGCCTTTTTAGTTTACTTTGTTCGAAATTTATTATACACTAATTTCGAACCCGATATGAGAAGGACTGGCATGATTATTCAAATTTGCATTTTTTAACTTAATAAGACGAAACGAATACAGAACTTTTATATAGAAGAGACATTATAGGAGGATTATGATGAAGAAAAAAATGTTAGTTGTATTAACAAGTGTAGAAAAATATCCAAATTTAAATAGGGCTACCGGACTTTGGCTTGGTGAAGCTGTACATTTCGTAAAAAAAGTAGAAGAAGCGGGTTACGAAGTCGATTATGTCAGCCCACAAGGCGGTTATACACCAATTGATCCACATAGTTTAGCAATGGCGGAGAGCGTCGATTGGGAATGGTATCAAAAGAAAGAGTTTATGAATCGCCTCGGTTCTACAATGAAACCGAGTGAAGTGAATCCAGAAGACTACGCTGTTATTTATTACGCAGGTGGTCACGGGGTTATTTGGGACTTCCCAGAAAATAAACAACTTCAAAATATTTGCCGCAACATTTATGAAAACGGCGGAATTGTTTCTTCCGTTTGTCATGGAGCTGCTGGTTTATTTCATATTACATTAAGTAATGGGGATCGTTTAATTAGTGGTAAGAAGGTAACAGGCTTTTCAAATGAAGAAGAAAAATTAGCTGAATTAGATCAATTCGTTCCATTTTTAACAGAAGATGAACTCATTAAAAATGGAGGACTTTACGAAAAAGCCGCGCAACCGTGGGAAGCTTATGCTTTAGAAGATAATCGTGTTATCACTGGTCAAAACCCAGCTTCAGGTGGTCCAGTAGCCGAATTAGTATTAAAACAGTTACAAAAATAATATGTACTAAAAAAGCAGATTTCCCTCTATTAAGGGAGATCTGCTTTTTTACGAAATCATTTGCAAAATAGCAATAACTTCTTTTTCAATTTCCGAATCATCAATTGCATCTATATACTCTGGTTTAAAAAGTTGATACTTCTTCAATTGATAAAAATCAAGTATCGCTTTCTTTAACGTAATATCGTACTGAATACAAAAAGAATGATCTATAATACGTCTTAACATCACATCATCTTGCACCATAAATAATTGTGCGTTCATCTTATTAAAGTAGCCTTGTTCCATACCCGCTTCAAAAAACATTTGCAAATTATGATTACGATTTTGTTGTGCAGCGACTAATTGATCCGACAAATGCGGATATGCTTCTTTCAAATCTTGCAAAAAAACATCCGAAATATATGTCACACATTTTAAAGAATGGATAAATGTCTTTTGGAACCGTTCTGTAAATGACATACTTTCATCTTGATTATCCGCATCACCTTCGAGTAGATAGTTCATGAAATCCTCTACTACCGCCTCAATAATTTCATCTTTCGAAGAAAAACGTTTATATAAAGTAGCTTTACTAATATCCATATATTTCGCAATTTCATCTATTTTCAATTGGCTAAAACTCGCCTTTCTAATAACGGGCTTGATTTTATTAATATAAGTATTTGCACATGCGACTTTTCTCATTTAAAAGAGCCTCCCCTTTTGTCCATACAAAATAGTATAGCAAATTCACGATTAATTATAAATGAAGTCACTATACTCAATACATCTTTTTAGTTTAAGGGTTCATTTACACTATAGAAAAAATGCCCGCTACCTTTATGAGTAGCGAGCACCTTTTCTATAATTTATTTACAGCCCTTTTTATAGCCTTACCCATTTCCACACTAGACTGCGGGTTTTGTCCTGTAATTAAATGTCCATCTACTACCACATGTGACGTAAAATTGGGGGCTATATAAAACAAAGCTCCTTCTTCTTTCAACTTACTTTCTAACAAAAACGGAACGCGCTTTTCTAAATGTACAGCTTTTTCTTCATCGTTTGTATAACCCGTTATACGCTTACCGGCAACAAAAAACGAGCCATCCTTATTTTTCACACCGACTAAGGAGCTTACTCCGTGACAAACAGCCGCTACAATCCGGTTATTGTTATACATATTCTCAATCAAATTTGCTACATATGGATTACCTGGAAAATCTACAATCGCCCCGTGCCCACCACCAAATAAAACCGCATCATAGTCCGAAAAATGAACCTTTGAAATCGGTCTCGTATTTTGCAATAAAGACGCAACGTGCTTGAATTCGCGAGGTATACCATTCGGAATAGACACTCTATCTATAGGTACTCTTCCGCCTTTTATCGACACAATATCAACATCAAACTTAGCCTTTTTAAATAAATGATAAGGAGCTGCAAGCTCTTCAAGCCACAAACCAGTCGGGTGTCCATTCATATCATGAGCACTTGTTGAAACTAACAGTATCCTTTTCAACATATCCCCTCCTTATTACCTATTTATGTATGTAATCTTCTTATCATTCATATAGCAAGTGAAACAAACAGAAAAATAGCCGACTCTTTATATAAAAGTCGGCTGCTTTCTTATAGTTCGAGCTCTCCCATACGAAGAAGCTCAACAACTGCTTGTGAACGTCCTTTAACCCCTAGCTTTTGCATTGCGTTTGAGATGTGGTTACGAACTGTCTTTTCACTTATAAAAAGTTCACCTGCAATTTCCTTCGTTGTTTTATCTTGAACCAGTAATTCAAATACTTCTCTTTCTCTCTTTGTGAGTAAAGGTTTAGATTGATACGCTTTTTCCTTCAACTGGTATAACCCTCCTTGCTTAAGCCAGAGCTGTGTATGTGTAAGTTGGGTGTTTATTTAGTCAAGATATTGTATGAACGAAATGTGCAGGTGGTGAATAAAAATGGGCTTTATTTCCCATGTTATTTTAGACTTTTATACATTGCGTACACTCTTTTTATCCACTTACTTTCCAACGCGCCATATTTGTTCTAGCAATATACTTACAACCGTACCTACAAATAAACCATTACCGAATATATATTGCATAACAGACGGCAAGGATTGGAGTGCTCCAGACGGTAAAAACATAACGCCACTTCCAAATAATACTGCCACTCCTAAAATCGTTACATTCCTTTCACTCATCGGCACTTGTTTTATATTATTAAATCCAATTCCAATTAATTGTACGAACGAAGCCATTAAAACAGCCGATGCGACAGCCGATGGTAAAGATGCTAAGTAACGAATAATACTTGGAAAAAGAGACATTACGACTAGTAACGCACATGCCATTAAGAACGATCGTATATATTTTTGTTTTGTTAAGCGTATAAATCCTGCCGTTGCTGGTAACGGAACGATACCTACAGTTGAAAATACGGAGGAAATGATATGCGAAATCCCTCCAACCCACGTACCATCCTTCAACTGTTTTTGTTCAATAGTTGCTTTATGAATGGTAGCTTGATTAATCGCTATAATAGCTGCCACTGTATTTGAAACTAAAATACATACCATAACGAAACTGGATACTGCCATACCAGTATTCCATTTTGGAAGTCCCCAAGCAAACATTTGTGGAAGTTGTACAAAATGAGTTACTTGAGATGGAACCGTCACTTTTCCTGCAATGAGAAAAATAATCCACCCGCTAATTAATCCTATTAAAACTGCATAACTTTTGATAAAACCTCTTCCAAAATTAGACAGTATAATAACGAACAAAAATATACTAAACGCAATTATCGCTGTAAATCCATCGATTTGAGAAATAGTAGCTGTAATTCCTAGCATTCCTTTTAAAAATACACCACTTAATTGTAAACATAATAAAAGTAAAAACGTCCCTGTCACAACTGGCGTAAATAAAAATAAAATACGTCCTATAAAACCAGTTACTCCTAATCCTATTAAAATAACACCGGAGATTATCATTCCTAACTCTAAAATTTGCAGTGTACTATGCAATTGATCTTGTCCGGCAGTTGCATAAGCAAGTACTGTAAATACACCAACCCAAGATCCAGCTGGTCCATCCGCAATTGGAAGTCTATGCCCAATCCATCCTTGTAAGAAAGAAGATATACCAACTACAAAAAACGTACGCTGCATTAAATAAAATATTTCTTCCGTCGTAAGATGAAATAATCCACCAACGACAATTGGTAGTGCGATTGAATTTGCTAATAGAAATATAAACCATTGCAAAGTTCCCATAATATGATTTTGGTTATGTTGATTGTCCAAAATGTCCATCCCTTCTAGCTTTCCTATAAAAAATATATTGTAAGAATAAAAAAGAAGAGTTCTATATTCACAATTAGAACCCTCCCCAAGGTATTTAAACGATTCTTCTACACAAGATTATTTAATTCCAGCTCATTTAAGCTTCCAACAACAATATTTCCTTTATACACAACTAAACTTTTTTCTGTTTGGCGTGCTACCGCTTCAGCAGTGCATGTCGCATTTGTCAAAACAAAGCTCGCTTCATCCCCTACATTCGGCCATACCCGCTTCCCTTCATTATTTAACGTTTCTTTTCCTCCCGTAATAAAGCGAATTGCTTTTCCTAAAGACCTTTCGTCACTCCATCCAAAACGCTCTGCTAATCGATTTGCCTTTTGAAGCATATCACCTGTTCCAAACGGTGACCAATGATCTGTAATGCTATCATTTCCTAATGAAACTTTAACACCTTTTTTATCTAATAACGGAATTGGAATTACTTGTTTACCAATTGGTACTGTTGAAGTAATATCAATATTTACAGCTGCGAGTCTTTCTGCCACTTCTTCAGCCTCTTTATCAGTAACACCACCAAGTCCAAGTGCATGACTAATTGTTACACGCCCTCGCCACCCTGCTTCTTCTGTTAAACTTGCCAATCTCTTCATCGTAAACGTTCCAAGATTATTCTCATCGTGTAAATGAATATCAACATCCGCATTAAATTCTACTGCGATATCCATAATTGTATGTAATGATTTTTCAATATCATTATCCACTGTAGCTGGATCTACTCCTCCGACTAGATGAGCACCCATACGCATCGCATCTTTCACGAGTTGCACAGAATTACTGCGCAATAATCCATGTTGCGGAAACGCAACAATTCTACTAGACACTCGATTTTTATATGTTTCTAATGCCGCTAACGTCGCCTCCAAATTACCAAGTCCAATAATCGGATCAACATTACAATGCGTTCTAATATTCGTTGCACCATTTCGCAGTAGTAACTCTAGCATATTTTCCGCTCTATCTTGAGCAGTTGCTAATTGCTTTAGTAAAATTTTTTCTTCTTCATTAAAACGTGTAAAAATACTTTCTGCTGGCTTACAAGCTTTCCAGGGGCCACTATAATATGTTTTATCAATGTGAATGTGCATCTCTTCGAAAGCTGGCAACATCAATAAGTGCTTAGCATCAAGCATTACTATATCTTCTTCTTGAACAACCCCTTCTATAATTTTTTTAATTCGTCCATCTTCAATGAGTAAACTACATAATTCTGTTTCTGTTCGCGAAATTCTCTCTTCTTCATATGTATACCTTGATTCAAGCATTACATTAGTCAACCAATATACTGTCATCCCTATTTCCCCACCCTTTATTAAAAATCACCTCATAACTACAAGTTTAATATCCACTGAAAATTAAGACAATTAATATGATCGTCTCTCAAAAAAAAATGTAATACAACCCCATAGTCTTCTCATAAATTTCCATATAGAATAAAAGTATGCAGTTTGATATAAAAAGGAGTTGATTGGAATATGTCAAAAAAGTTATGTAAATCCGAAACTGATAAAATGCTATTTGGTATATGTGGTGGTTTAGGAGAATATTTTGATATTAGCTCTACTCTTATTCGTATCATTTGGGTTATTGCTGTTTTATGTTTTGGGACAGGATTTTTAGTTTATTTCATTTGTTTATTACTTATGCCACGTTCGTACTAATGGTATCATTTCATATACTTAAGAAGAGCAAATCACCTATAGAATTCTATAGGTGATTTTTTCATGAAGAATATTTCATCGTTAAATGTAATACCGCCACTTCTTCTTCTTCATTTTTATAAACATGCTTCTTATTCGCTTCAAATTGGATGGAATCAAACTCATTTAATTCGTATACATCATTCTCCACTTGAATAGACACTTTCCCTTTCATTATCGTTACAAGCTCAATCGCACCTTCATGATGAGCTTCTGGTTCATATATACTATTTGATCGTAAACAAGCACGGTGCATTTCCATCCCTGTTTCTTTCGTATAACGGAACATCGTTTCTAAATGCCACGCTTGTCCTTCATCTACTGCAAATCCTTCTCCACAGCGCGCAACAGCTACAGGTTCTCCAACAACCATCAATCTGGATAAAGGAATTGATAACCCTTTCGTTATTTTCCAAATGACAGCTAGCGTCGGATTTGTTTCCCCTCTTTCAATTTTTCCTAATGTTAATTTACTTACTCCTGTTTTATGAGCTAATTCTTCTAAACTTAATTTCTGTTCATTTCGAATTTGTCTCAATAACTGTCCAACTTGTTGAATGACTTCTTTCGTTTGTATATCTTCATTTTCTTTCATATATAAAACCACCTTAAAGTATAAAATAGTTTACTTTTATTTAATTAAAGTATATCATACTATACATAATTATTTATTTTCGAAAGGAGTGCTATACTTTATGCGCGCAATTTTATTAGGTCTTTTATCATCTGCCTTTTTTTCTGCAACCTTTATTATTAATAGAGCAATGAATGTATCTGGAACGAGCTGGGCTTGGACAGCTTCCTTCCGTTTTTTATTTGCTCTTCCTATTTTATTCCTTATCGTTTTATTTCGCAAAAACTTTAGGGGATTATGGGAAGAATTAAAAAAACATCCATTAGCATGGATCGGATGGGGTTCCGTTGCAGGTATTGGTTTTTATTCTTTATTAAGTTTCGCAGCTGTCTTTTCTCCAGCTTGGCTCGTTGCTGGAACTTGGCAAGTTACGATTTTAGCTGGTTTACTACTATCACCACTATTTTTCGTGAAAATAGAAACAAAATCAGGTACGAAACTTGTACGTGGAAAAATTCCACTTCGTAGCTTATATGTTGCATTATTTATTTTACTTGGTGTAATTTGTATGCAAGCAACTGCAGCAGGCCATATTACAATGACTCAGTTCATTTCAGGTTTTTTACCTGTCGTATTAGCCGCTTTCTTATATCCGTTCGGTAACCGAAAAATGATGGAACTTGTTGGCGGACGCCTTGATACGTTCCAACGTGTATTAGGAATGGCTATTGGAAGTCTTCCTATAACAATTTTGCTTGGTGTATATGGATTTTCTACTACTGGCATTCCAACATCCAGCCAAATGCTTCAAGGGCTTTTATTAGCATTATGTTCCGGCGTTATTGCAACGATGACATTTTTCTTTGCTACTGACTTAGCAAAAGATAACCTCGCCTTACTCGGGGCAGTTGAAGCAACACAAGCTGGAACGATGGTATTTACCGTGCTTGGCGAAATCATTTTCTTAAATGGTTCATTCCCTGGAGGACTTTCCCTCATTGGAATGATTATTATTATGTTAGGAATGGTTGCAAATAGTATTTTAAACCGTTCTGTTCCAGTCGTTAAACAGAAAAAATCAGCATAAAAAAAGGGTATGGTTCTATAGAGATGAACCATACCCTTTTTTATTGTCCCCCTATTTCGCCTTATCAGAATAGTACTTCATTGGCTGTTTATACTAAAACTTATGTTATAATACGTTTCATGCGCATTAATAGGAGGTAAATTATGTTAAAAAAAGCAATCGCTGAATTTATTGGTACATTTGTACTTGTATTATTCGGAACTGGAGTAGCTGTCACTGGCGGCGGAATTGAAGGAATTGGAACATTAGGAATCGCTATGGCTTTCGGTCTATCTATTGTAGCTATGGCATATAGCATCGGAACAATTTCTGGATGTCACATTAACCCAGCAGTATCAATAGCTATGTTCATCAACAAACGAATGAACGCTATGGAACTTTGTTATTATGTATTAGCTCAAATTTTAGGTGGTTTATTAGGAACTGCAACGTTAGTAACAATTTTAAAATCTGCTAAAACACCTTTAGATAATTTAGGACAAAATGGTTTCGGAACTCTTGGTTTATCTGGAGCATTTTTAGTTGAGTTCATTTTAACTTTCGTATTCATTTTAGTTATCGTCGCTGTAACAGGTAAAAAAGGCAGTTCTTCTTTAGCGGGACTAGTAATTGGTTTCACATTAGTTTTAATTCACTTATTAGGAATTCCGTTAACTGGAACATCTGTTAACCCAGCTCGTAGTATCGCACCAGCTTTATTTGTTGGTGGAGAAGCACTTTCTCAACTATGGGTATTCATCGTAGCACCAATTCTTGGTGGTATCTTCGCAGCTATCGTAGGTAAATTCATTTTAAATACTGAAAAATAGAATTTTCAATATTTCTGAATAAAAAAAAGGCGAGCCCTCATTATGAGGAAGCTCGCTTTTTTATTCTTTCATTTTAGACTTTAAATTTGTAACTAATTGATCTACCGTTACATTTGCAAGTACGTTTTCCATCGCTTCTTGCGCTTGCATTAAAATAATTTCTAATACTGATTGAATATTAGCTCCTACTGGACATTCAATGTTGGGATTTTCATGGAAGGAAAATAGCTGTCCTTCTTCTACAACTTCCACTGCTTTATATACATCAAGTAATGTAATTTCTTCTAAATCTCGAGCAAGTGTCGTACCACCTTTACCAGCTTGTACATCAACAAGTCCTGCTCTCTTCAACATTCCTGTAATGCGACGAATCACAACTGGATTTGTATTCACACTACCGGCAATCCATTCAGAGGTACAGCGAGAGTTTCGATCTATCGCAAGTAATGTCAGCATATGAACACCTACTGTAAAACGACTACTAATCCCCATCTGCACACCCTCCTTTTTATTCATTCTATTAAAAGACAACTCTTATTATTATATACTATTTTTAATTTATACATAAAGAAAAAGCATGATTTCAATAGGAAATCATGCTTTTCTCTCATTATTGACGCTTTATAAATTTCGCTAAATCTTTAAATTTAACTTTATCTGAGTAATTCATTACGCCGTTTACGTAAATGCGGCTTGTAACAGCATTTAATACCGCAATTGTCGCCAATAAGACCGCTAATGTTATCGTAATTTCTAGCATACCTGCTTCACCAGCTACAATACGTGAGAAGGTAACCATCGGTGTAAAAAATGGAACGTAAGAACTTACAACAACGATAGTACTATTCGGATCACTTAATGATTTAATACTAATGAAGAATGCAGCCATAATTAAAATCATTACCGGGAAAGATACAGCTTGTAAATCCTCCGTCTTAGACACGACAGCTCCAGCAGCAGCATACATCATCGCATATAGTAAATATCCCGTAATGAAATAAACAAGAAACATGCTGATAACCTTTGCATCTAATTTCGTAAAGTCAATTGGAATACCAAATAGTGAGGCACTTTCTAAATCAACCCAACCCAACAAATATGGAATAAGATAACCACACGCCAATATGACAAGTTGCAATAACGCCGTTGAAACAACCGCTAAAATTTTCGCATACATCATTGTAAGAGGCTTCACTTTCGGAAGCATTACTTCCATTACACGTGACGCCTTTTCAGATGCAATATTCATTGCGATTGTATTTCCGAACGCTACAATAAACATATATAAAGCAAATGTAAAGAAATAGGCAATTCCGAAAGAAGATGTACGATCTTTTATCGCTTCTTGCTTTACTTGAATTTCTGTTTGTAATTGCTGTGCAATTTCTGGTGAAACATTATTTTTTGCAATCGTCACCATCGTATATTGTTGCTTTAAATATCCCGCCATAATTGCGGAAGTTGCTTGGCTTGGAAATCCATTATACATATATGTAATCGATGGAGCCCCACCCTTTTCCGTCACATGGAATAGACCATCTAAATCGCCATCTTCTACTTGCTTATGCAGTTTATCAAAATCATCCTTTGAACCCAGTGTTATTTTTGCTGATGGCAATAGCTTATTTAGCTCATCTTTTTGTACTTTATATGTGGAACTCTCTACTACAACTGCAATTTTATCTTTATCCTTATTTTTATCATCGCCTGAAGTAAAATGATTAAATGCAAAAATCCCAAACACAACTAAAAATAAAATCGCACTCGTAATTAATGATTTTTTAGATAAAAACGCTTCCCTAAAATAAAATGAAAATACGTGAGAAAATTTACGCATCGTTATTTCGCCCTCTCTACAAAGATTTCGTTTAACGTCGGCTCTAACATTTTAAATTGTCGTAAGCTAACACCTTGCTCTTGCAACTGTTGCAAAATCTCGAGAGCTTCCGCATCGCCTTGTACTTTCACATAAAGAAGGCCTTGTTGTTTTTCATACGATACATGTATAGCTTCTAATCCCTTTTCATTCTCTACTGTATCTTCAATCGTTAAATTACGGAAACCGTATTCTTTCTTAATATCACTTAGCTGTCCTTTTACGACTGCTTCACCTTTTTTCAAAATACATACATGTTGGCAAAAAGCCTCTACTTGTTCCATACGATGACTTGATAAAATAATCGTCTTTCCGCTCTGTACTTGTTCTTCAATAATACTAGCTAACATCCCGGCATTAACTGGATCAAGGCCACTGAATGGTTCATCTAAAATGAGAAGTTCCGGATTATGAAGAAGAGCAGCAATTAATTGGATTTTTTGCTGATTCCCTTTTGAAAGCTCTCCAGCCGTTTTAAATTTATATTCTGGTATCGCTAAACGCTCTAACCAGTGATCAATAGCGTGATCTACTTCTTTCTTCGACATCCCTTCTAATCTACCAAAATATCGCAGCTGGTCTATTACTCTACTTTTTGTATATAAACCTCTTTCTTCTGGTAAATACCCAATTGTTACGCCACTATTCCCAAATGCTTTTCCATCCCACGTAATCGAACCTTCATTAGGCGTTAATAATCCGAGAAGCATTTTGATTGTTGTTGTTTTCCCTGCACCATTTCGTCCAAGTAACCCTAGTACTTCACCTTTTGGTAACGAAATTTGTAAACCGTTAACAGCTTTTGATTCCCCAAATTGTTTCGTTAAGTTTTGAATTTGTAAACTCAAAGTTTAAAGCCTCCCCTTTAGTATCATTCGTACTCTCTTTCAAAGACTATGTTTATTCAAGACAAAATATAGCGCTACACTTCATCCTCTTATATGTAAACACCGTCATTAATCCATCATTTGTTCTATTTAGTTAAAATTGTAAATAATAAAGCGCTCTTTGTCAATTATAATTGTCATTTCGACAATTAAACTTGTCAAAACAACTGTTATTATTTTGCTCATCTTTCTAATATAGGACATACTACTATATATATAAAAGACAATATGCAAATGTTCATATAAAAATATTATATTTTAATATATAATATAAAATGATTTTCTAACATCAAGGAGGATACATATGAAGATGAAGAGGGGCATTACCACTTTATTATCTGTAGCGGTTCTATCTACATCACTTGTAGCATGTTCAGGAACACCAGAGAAAACAGTGGCGAAAGAAGAGAAAGTAAAATTAACAGAACAACAATTAATGGCTGATTTATGGTATCAAACAGCCGGTGAAACGAAAGCACTTTACTACCAAGGGTACAACATTGGTCAATTAAAACTTGATGCAGTTCTTGCAAAAGGGACAGAGAAAAAACCTGCTATCGTACTTGATTTAGACGAAACTGTTTTAGATAACAGTCCTCATCAAGCAATGAGCGTAAAAACAGGCAAAGGTTATCCTTACAAATGGGATGATTGGATTAACAAAGCTGAGGCTGAAGCCCTTCCAGGCGCAATTGATTTCTTAAAATATACAGAGTCTAAAGGTGTAGATATTTACTATATCTCAAATCGTAAAACGAACCAACTAGATGCAACAATTAAAAATCTTGAGCGTGTAGGTGCTCCTCAAGCAACGAAAGAACATATATTACTACAAGATCCGAAAGAAAAAGGAAAAGAAAAACGCCGTGAACTCGTTTCTCAAACTCATGATATTGTCTTATTCTTCGGTGATAACTTATCTGATTTCACAGGTTTTGATGGAAAATCTGTAAAAGATCGTAACCAAACAGTAGAAGATTCAAAAGTACAATTTGGTGAGAAATTCATTATTTTCCCGAATCCAATGTATGGCGATTGGGAAGGCGCTTTATATGATTATGATTTCAAAAAATCAGATGCAGAAAAAGATAAAATCCGTCGCGGCAACTTAAAATCATTTGAAGTAAAATAAAGAGGATGGCATTCGCCATCCTCTTTATTTTGCTTTCTCTGTTAAAGGCAAGATAAATACTTCCACACGTCTATTCTTTGCCTTTCCTTCTTGTGTATCGTTTGGAGCAATCGAACGGTATTCTCCGTAACCAATCGCACTAAATTTTTCTGGTTGTAATTCTTTATTTTGCAGTAATACTTGCATAAAATTAACTGCCCGCTGCGTACTTAATTCCCAATTCGACGCAAACTGTGCATTGGCAATAGGGACATTATCCGTATGACCGGATACTGTAATTTCACGAGGTGACGCTGAAACAAGTAAGCTAGACATTTCTTTTGCAATCCCTAAAGATTCTAATTTCACATCTGCTTTCCCCGAATCAAACAGTATATTTTCTAATATTGTCACCATTAATCCCTTTTCAGTTAATTTAGTTTGAAAAGAAGAGGATAATTGTTTTTCATTAATATATTGATCAATCTTTTTTTGTAATGCTTTCAATTCATCCATCTCTTTTTTTTCTTTAGCTCTAGCTTCTTCTTGTTTTTTTGCTTGTTCTGCCTCAAGGCTACTTGCCGATAATTCTTTTTCATCATTTGGCTTTTGATCACTTAAAAATTCTTTGTTACCTGTTCCCCCGGCTAATTCACTTCGAAAAGCAACTGCCATCTGTTTAAACTTCGCAGCATCTATACTACTCATTGCGAATAAAACGATAAACAATGCAAATAACAACGTTAACATATCAGAATATGGGATTAACCACGTTTCATCGATATGCTCATCATGTTTTTTCTTTTTGCCTCTTCTATTTTTCTTACTCCGCATTTTTTTCTGCTCCTTTTTCTAGCTTTTTACGCTCAGTTGCAGAAAGTGCACCTAAAATGCGGTTCTTCATAATAAACGGATATGTACCTTCTTGTAACATTAATAAACAATCAATGATTAAACGTTTTTTCTCAATTTCAGCTGAAGATTTTTGCTTTAACTTATTTGCAAATGGATGCCATAATACATACCCTGAAAAAATACCAAAAATCGTTGCAATAAATGCACCCGAAATAGCATGACCTAACTTTTCAATATCAGTTAAGTTACCAAGCGCAGCTACAAGACCGATAACAGCACCTAAAACTCCTAATGTCGGTGCATACGTACCAGCTTGTGAAAAAATAGCAGCTCCCTTTGCATGTCTTTCTTCAATTGCCTCTAATTCAGATTCCAAAATTTGCTCTAAATCTTCTGCGGATACGCCATCAATCACAAATTTCATACCGCGCAAAAGAAATTCATCTTGAATTTTGTCTAATTGTTGCTCTAAAGACAAAATACCGTATTTTCTACTTTCAGATGTCCAATGAACAAATAATTCTAGCAACTGTTCATAACTTAAATCCTTTTTATTTGAACCAAAAAGAACTTTAAATAGTTTTGGAACCCTTTTTAGTTGATTCATCGGAAATGCAATACATACTGCAGCAAATGTACCGATAAAAATAATTAATGCTGCGGCAGGATTTAATAAGGCTGTTACGTCAGCGCCCTTGACGACCATCCCTACTACCACTGCTAAAAATCCTAAAATAAGTCCAATAATTGTTGCAAAATCCATTCCCATTCACTCCTAGTCTATACAAGAAGTTCTTTATTCTCGATAATCGCTACATCTTCTTATGTATATATATTACATAAAAAATGCAATTCATGAAAGATAAGAAATGAATTATATAAAAAAATACTACAAATTCACACATTTTCTGACATTTTCTTTGCATTTCTATTACGTTATGACTCTTATATTTCTTTTCCAACAAACTAGACTTATAATAAAAAAAGATACATATTTTATTAAGAAGGGACTGTGATTACAAGGCATTATGAAAAAGATAATAATTATTTCTGCCACTACTATTGTAATCGGTATCACATCTTTCGCTTACTTTGGTTCTAAATCACCACTACATAATGAAGCGAAAGCTGTCGAAAGTCAAAAACATAATAACCACCCAAAAGAAGAGATTCCTGCTTTTCCAAAAGCTGATCATAATGCAAAGAAAATAGACAATGACTTTTCAGTTGTAACAAATCCAAAATCTAATCTTGTCTTAATTAATAAACATCGAAAACTACCAGATGGATACACTCCTGAAGACTTAACAAGACCAAACGTACCATTCACTAGTCCAAAAGATAAAGAAAAAACGCTACTACGCAAAGATGCTGCAGAAGCACTTGAAAACATGTTCAAAGCTGCAAAAAAAGAAGGGATTGATCTTACAGCTGTATCTGGTTATCGTTCATACAAACGTCAAAAATCGTTGCATGATACATACGTTAGACGTCAAGGAAAAGCTGAAGCTAATTCAGTAAGCGCAATTCCTGGTACAAGTGAACACCAAACGGGTTTAGCAATGGATATTAGTTCAAAAACAGCTAAATTTCAATTAGAGCCTATCTTCGGAGAGACAGCAGAAGGAAACTGGGTCGCGGAACACGCTCATAAATTCGGCTTTGTCATTCGTTACTTAGAAGATAAAACAGATACAACAGAATATGCATATGAACCATGGCACTTACGCTACGTTGGTAATCCATACGCTACATACCTATATAAACATCACTTAACATTAGAAGAAGCAATGGAAGACAAAAAATAAGAGAGCAAATTGCTCTCTTATTTTTCTTTCACTCTATCATTGTAGTAATTTCTTCTTCCATTCTTCAGGCCACGGTTCGCCTCTTCCTGTTTTTTTCGACGCTTGAACCATCATTCCACGACCTACTAAACAAACCTCTCCTTCTGCATTCTTCACCATATAATGTAAATCCAAAGAAGAATTCCCAACCGATCCTGCCTTTACATACACCTTCAACTGTTCATCATAATATATTTGCTTAATAAAATTACATTGTAAATCCGCAACAACGATCATCGTGTCTGATGATGTATGTGTCCACTCTTGCATAAATCCAAGTTCTTTAAACAACGCGATACGAGCTTCTTCAAAATAAGTAAAAGCAACGACATTATTTACATGTCCAAACATATCTACTTCACCAAAACGAACCTTTACAGGATTGTAAAATAAAAAACCACTTTCCCATTTCTCGAAGTCTTCAATATAAGAAATTCTCTTCAACGTTATCTCCTCTTCCTCTCAAAAAAACAGAATAAACTGAAAAATACAGTTATAAATATTGCCCCTTCAAGATGAAGAGGCAATATTTATTAATAGTTATTATCGCTACCAAAGAAATCTTTGAACGATTGAATTGTTGTATCACGGTTTAATGCCGCAATTGAAGTTGTTAAAGGAATACCCTTCGGACATGATTGCACACAGTTTTGAGAGTTACCACAGTTCGCTAGTCCTCCATCTCCCATAATTGCACGTAAGCGATCTGCTTTATGCATTTCACCCGTTGGATGTGAGTTGAATAAGCGAGCTTGTGATAACGGCGCTGGTCCAATAAAGTCAGACTTACTGTTTACGTTTGGACATGATTCTAAGCAAACACCACATGTCATACATTTTGAAAGCTCATAAGCCCATTGACGCTTTTTCTCAGGCATTCTTGGTCCTGGACCTAGGTCATACGTACCATCAATTGGAATCCAAGCTTTAACGCGTTTTAGAGCATTAAACATGCGACTGCGGTCAACTTGTAAATCACGTACAACTGGGAATGTCTTCATCGGCTTTAAGCGAATTGGCTGTTCTAATTGATCAATAAGAGCCGTACATGATTGACGTGGCTTTCCGTTAATAACCATTGAACATGCTCCGCATACTTCCTCTAAGCAGTTCATATCCCATGCAATCGGAGTTGTTTGATTCCCTTTTGAATCAACAGGATTACGACGAATTTCCATAAGCGCCGAAATAATATTCATATTCGGACGATATGGAATTTCAAACTCTTGGTCAAACGCTTGTGCATCTGGTCCATCTTGTCTCGTAATGATGAGGCGGATTGTTTTCTCAGACATGTTGTTTATCCCCCTTCTCTTCACCCTTAGCAGCTACATCATGTTTTGAAGAATAATCACGTTTACGTGGTTTAATTAATGAAACATCAACGTCTTCGTAATGGAATGCTGGTGCATTTCCTTCTCCTTCAAATTTTGCCATCGTAGTTTTTAAGAAGTTTGCATCATCACGATTTGGGAATTCAGGTTTGTAATGCGCCCCGCGGCTCTCATTACGGTTATATGCGCCAATTGTAATAACACGTGCTAACTCAAACATATTTGCAAGTTGACGTGTAAATGAAGCACCTTGGTTACTCCATCTCGCTGTATCGTTAATGTTAATACGTTTGTAACGAGCCATTAACTCTTCAATTTTCGCATCTGTTTCTAATAACTTTTTATTTTCACGAACTACTGTAACGTTATCTGTCATCCATTCTCCAAGCTCTTTATGAAGAACATATGCATTTTCATTACCATCCATCGTTAAAATATTGTTAAATTTCTCTGTTTCGATTAATTCATTTTGCTCATATACAGTAGACGAAACAGCATCTGATGATTTAGAAAGACCTTTCATATATTCAATTGCGTTTGGTCCTGCTACCATACCACCATAAATTGCTGATAATAGTGAGTTTGCACCAAGGCGGTTACCACCGTGCATAGAATAATCACACTCACCTGCTGCAAATAAACCTGGAATACTCGTCATTTGCTTATAGTCAACCCATAGTCCGCCCATTGAATAGTGAACAGCTGGGAAGATTTTCATTGGTAGTTTACGAGGATCATCACCTGTAAATTTCTCATAGATTTCAATGATTCCACCAAGTTTAATATCTAGTTCTTTCGGATCTTTATGAGAAAGATCTAAGTACACCATGTTTTCACCGTTAATACCTAGTTTTTGCTCTACGCAAACATCAAAGATTTCACGCGTTGCGATATCACGAGGTACAAGGTTTCCGTAAGCCGGATATTTTTCTTCTAAGAAGTACCATGGCTTACCATCTTTATATGTCCAAACACGTCCACCTTCACCACGTGCAGATTCACTCATAAGACGTAATTTATCGTCTCCTGGAATTGCCGTTGGGTGAATTTGAATGAACTCACCATTTGCATAATATGCGCCTTGCTGATATACAGCAGACGCTGCTGTACCTGTATTAATAATGGAGTTTGTTGATTTTCCGAAAATGATACCAGGGCCCCCTGTTGCCATAATCACGGCATCAGCTCCGAAACTTTTAATCTCCATAGTTTGTAAGTCTTGTGCAACGATTCCTCGGCACACACCTTCATCATCAACAACAGCTCGTAAGAAATCCCAACCTTCATATTTCGTTACAAGTCCTGCTACTTCATGACGACGTACTTGCTCATCTAATGCGTAAAGTAATTGCTGTCCAGTTGTTGCACCAGCGAATGCTGTACGGTGATGTTGTGTTCCACCAAATCGACGGAAATCAAGAAGTCCTTCTTCCGTACGGTTGAACATAACACCCATACGGTCCATTAAATGAATGATACCAGGTGCTGCTTCACACATTGCTTTAACTGGTGGTTGGTTCGCTAAGAAGTCCCCACCATAGATTGTATCGTCAAAGTGGATCCATGGAGAATCCCCTTCACCTTTCGTATTTACGGCACCGTTAATTCCGCCCTGAGCACATACAGAATGTGAACGTTTTACTGGTACTAAAGAAAACAGTTCAACATTCACTCCTGCTTCTGCCGCTTTAATCGTTGCCATTAAGCCAGCCAAGCCACCGCCGACTACTATAAGTTTCCCTTTCATGCTCTCCCACTCCTTACTGATTTGCTAGCTGTGGATCGATGAACGCTAATAATGCACTCACACCTACATAAGATAGACCTAAGAAAATAGCTAATGTTACATAAGTAGAGATTCTTTGTGAACGTGGAGATACTGTAATTCCCCAGCTGATGCAGAATGTCCATAGTCCATTTGCAAAGTGGAAAATTGTTGAAACAACACCAACTAAGTAGAATGCAAACATAGCTGGATTGTTTAAAATATCTGCCATCATATCATAGTTTACCTCTTTACCTAACATTGCTTGAATACGAGTTTCCCAGACGTGCCAAGAAATGAAAATCAGCGTAACGATACCTGAAATTCTTTGGAAGACGAACATCCAGTTACGGAAATAACCGTAAGAAACCGCATTGTTCTTAGCTGTAAATGCAATATATAAGCCATATATAGCATGGTACAGTATCGGTAAAAAGATGATGAAAATTTCTAGCGCATACCGGAATGGAAGGAGCTCCATAAAGCCTGCAGCTTTGTTAAAAGCCTCTGCTCCTCTTGTTGCAAAGTTGTTTACAATTAGATGTTGCGTCAAAAAGACACCAACCGGGATGACCCCCATTAATGAGTGCCACTTACGAAACGTATACTCGCGGCCTTTCATGTCCCCATTACCCCCTTGAATGTTTGACTGCTGTTTTCAGATTAATTTATAACAATAATGTTTTTTCACTATTGGCATAAGAAAAACTGAAAAAATTATTCGAAATATTTCAGCATAATTTGATAACAAGTTCATTTTACCCCTATTTTTGTCGAAGCGTCAAGAAAACGTATACATAATTTGCATATAATTTGCCAATTCTTTTTTTCTTCTCAGATATTGAGATTTCCCTAAAGAAAAATCTGTTTTTATAAATGAAAAATGTTATATAATAATCCCTATAGAAAGAGGGGAATATTGTGAGTAAAAATACAATCGATATAACATCTTTAGAAGATGTTTCATTGAACGCCTTCGCTTATGAATTGCTACGTGAAGAATTACTACCTGATTTAATCGGCAACGATTTAGATGGTATTTTATACTGGTCTGGTAGAAACCTTGCAAGAAAATATCCGCTAGAAACAATTGAAGAAGTCATTCAGTTCTTTGAAAAGGCTGGCTGGGGCACTTTAAGCATTATTGAACATAAGCGTCGTGAAATGCAGTTCCAACTTAAAGGCACACTCATTGCAGAACGTCAAAAACAAAAAAGGCATTCTTCTTATCAACTAGAAGCTGGATTCATCGCTGAACAAATTCAAAAGCAACGGAACGTCGTTGCAGAGTCATATGAAGAAAAGAAAAAACGTTCTGACTCTATTACATTTCTTGTGAAATGGGATATAAAAGATCTCATTGAAGTGTAAGCATTACCTACAGTCAACTAGACATATCAGTTTAGTTGACTTTTTTGTATTTTCATTCACGTCAATTTATTTTAAATCTTCAGAAATTATAACAAAAAATAGAAGACATTGTAAACTACAACGTCTTCTTATCTGTTAAATACGTATAAATCGTCTCTGCAACATTTTTTGGCATACCTGCTTCGACAAATTCTGCTACAGAAGCTTCTTTCATCTTCTTTAATGAACCAAAATGTTTTAACAATACCTTTTTCCGTTTATCACCGATTCCTGGAATGTCATCCAATGCTGATTGAATGACAGATTTCCCGTGTAATTGACGATGGAATGTAATCGCAAATCGATGCACCTCGTCTTGAATACGCTGCAATAAATAAAATTCTTGGCTATTTCTCTCAAGCACCACAGGTTCCGGGGGATCTCCAATAATTAAATGGGAGGTTTTATGTTTGTCATCTTTTACAAGACCTGCCATCGGAATATATAATCCGAGCTCATTCTCTAAAATATCACTTGCAGCCGCCAAGTGGCCTTTTCCGCCATCAATAATAATCAAATCCGGTAAAGGTAAATTTTCTTTAAGCGCCCTTGTATAACGGCGTCTCACAACTTCCCTCATAGACTCATAATCATCTGGCCCTTGAACCGTTTTAATTTTATATTTCCTATATTCTTTCTTCGCTGGTTTCCCATCGATAAAAGCAATCATTGCAGAAACGGGATTTGTTCCTTGAATATTTGAGTTATCAAACGCTTCAATACGATACGGTGTTTCAATTCCAAGCTGCTTCCCTAAATGATCTACCGCTTTAATCGTTCGTTCTTCATCACGTTCGATTAAGTAAAACTTCTCTTCAAGAGCAATTTTTGCGTTTTTATTTGCTAATTCTACAAGGTCTTTTTTCTTACCACGTTTCGGCTGTGTCGCTTCCACTTCTAAAAAGCGCTCTACTAATTCCGAGTCTATACTTCCTGGAACGACAATTTCCTTCGGCTTAAAATGACTACTGTTTTCATAAAATTGGCCGATAAACGTTAAAAAGCCCTCTTCTGGTTCATCGTAAATCGGAAACATAGAAACATCACGTTCAATTAGCTTGCCTTTTCGAACGAAGAAAACTTGAACACACATCCATCCTTTATCCACTGCATATCCAAACACATCGCGATCCACTAAGTCACTCATAATCATCTTTTGTTTTTCCATAATCGCATCAATATGAGCAATTTGATCACGCAACTCTTTTGCACGTTCAAACTCTAGTTTCTCTGAGGCCTCATACATTTTTATTTCTAATTCTGAACGAACTTCTTTATGCCCACCATTTAAAAACTTAATAATTTCATCTACAATTTCTTTATTTTGTTCTTCCGTCACTTCTTTCACACAAGGCGCTAGACATTGATCCATATGATAATACAAACAAACTTTATCTGGCATATTCGTGCATTTCCGAAGTGGATACATACGATCTAGCAGTTTTTTCGTTTCATGAGCAGATTGTGCATTTGGATAAGGACCAAAATACTTTCCTTTATCCTTTTTTACATTTCGAGTAATGAGTAAGCGCGGTTGTTTCTCCGCTGTAATTTTAATAAAAGGATATGTTTTATCATCTTTTAATTGAATATTATATTTCGGATCATATTTTTTAATTAGATTTAACTCTAAAATAAGTGCTTCTAAATTCGAAGAGGTTACAATATATTCAAAATCAACAATTTCTCCTACAAGCCGCAGTGTTTTCCCATCATGTGAACCAGTAAAGTACGAGCGCACACGATTTTTAAGCACTTTTGCCTTTCCGACATATATAACCGTTCCTTGCTTATCTTTCATTAAATAACAACCAGGTTGATCTGGTAAAATAGCCAACTTTTCTTTCAAATGTTCGTGCACTCGTCTCCCTCCATTTCTACATGCTTAGCATTTTTATTTTCACTTGAAAACATACTATGCCAAAACACCCAACATACGTTCCTTTATTGTAACGGAAAGGATCTAAAAAAGAAAATAAAAAAAGCTACCATTTGGTAGCTTTTTTTATTTTAGAAGTGTTTAGAAACTAATTCTACTAACGCTTCTTTCGGTTTGTAACCTAACGCTTGATCAACTACTTTACCGTCTTTTAATACGAAAAGAGCTGGAATACTCATTACTTCGAATTGACGAGCAGTTTCTTGGTTTTCATCAACATCTACTTTTACTACTTTTACTTTTTCGCCTAATTCTGCATCGATTTCCTCTAATACAGGAGCGATCATTTTACAAGGTCCACACCAAGGTGCCCAGAAATCTAATAATACAACACCTTCGCTAGTTTCAGCTGCGAAGCTTTGGTCATTTGCGTTTACAATTGCCATTTTATTTCCTCCTTCAAGTATATTCTACCAAGAGTATATCATTAACTTATATACGTGGCGAATAATATGTATCGTTATGTATTGTAACAAAAAAATGTTCCTTTATACTATATAAAAATACGGATTAAATACTAAAAAGATGAGAGACAGGGGATCTCTCACCTTTTTCTATATATAGGGGTACTTCACTTGGAACTCAAGGGTACTTAAATCATGAATGTACTTTTAACTTTTTAAACTCTTCTGTTAAAAGAGGTACAACTTCGAACAAGTCACCGACAATACCGTAGTCAGCTACTTTGAAGATACTTGCTTCTGGATCTTTATTAATCGCAACGATTATTTTTGAGTTAGACATACCTGCTAAATGCTGAATCGCACCAGAAATACCACATGCAATGTATAAGTCTGGCGTAACAACTTTACCAGTTTGACCAATTTGTAATGAGTACTCACAGTATTCAGCGTCACAAGCACCACGAGATGCCCCAACAGCGCCGCCTAGTACGTCAGCTAACTCTTTTAATGGTTTAAATCCTTCTTCACTCTTCACACCGCGTCCGCCAGCGATAATAACTTTCGCTTCAGAAAGATCAACACCTTCTGCTGTTTTACGGACAACATCCTGAATGATTGTACGTAAATCTTTCACATCAACTGTAATAGAAGATACGTCACCGCTGCGAGACTCATCTTTTTCCAGAGTTGCAATGTTATTTGGACGCACTGTCGCAAATAAGATGCCGTCTGTTACAATCTTCTTCTCGAATGCTTTACCAGAGTAAATCGGACGAGTGAAGATAACATTTCCACCTTCAACCTCTAAAGCAGTTACGTCAGAAACTAAACCAGCTTCAAGCTTCGCTGCTAATTTTGGTGATAAATCTTTACCAAGTGCTGTATGTCCAAAGACAATACCTTCTGGATTTTCTTCAGCATGTACAGCTAAAAACGCTTGTGCATAACCATCAGATGTATATGATTTTAATTTATCATTTTCAACTGTCACAACGCGATCTGCACCGTAATGAATCAATTCATTTGCAAAAGAGGCAACGCTGTCTCCAACTAGAAGACCTACTACTTCACCGCCTTCTGCAATTGTTTTTGCTGCTGCTACCGCTTCAAACGAAACGTTACGTAGCGATCCATCACGAACTTCACCCATTACTAATACTTTACGAGCCATAGATTTTCCCTCCTGCATATATAATTTCGTATTTTATTAGATTACTTTCGCTTCTGTATGGAGCAACGATACAAGTTCTTTTACTTGATCTTGCAGCTCGCCTTGTAACACTTTTCCTGCATCTTTCTTAGGAGGCAAATAGATTTCAATTGTTTTTGTCTTTGCTTCCACATCATCTTCTTCTAAATCTAAATCATCTAATTCTAATTCTTCTAGTGGCTTTTTCTTCGCTTTCATAATACCTGGAAGCGATGGATAACGAGGTTCATTTAAACCTTGCTGTGCTGTTACTAACACTGGTAATGAAGTTGCAATCACTTCTGTATCACCTTCAACATCACGCTCAATCTTCACATTTGTACCGTCAATTTCAAGTTTTGTAATTGTCGTTACATACGGAATATTTAACGCTTCAGCTACGCGTGGACCTACTTGTCCAGATGCACCATCAATTGCAACGTTTCCACCTAAAATTAGATCTGCATCTTTATCTTTTAAATATTCAGCAAGCACTTTTGCTGTCGTGAACTGGTCACCATTTTCTACATCATCTTCAATATTAATTAATACCGCTTTATCACAGCCCATCGCTAATGCAGTACGAAGTTCTTTCTCACTATCTTCGCCACCGACTGTTACAACTGTAACTTCTCCACCTTGTGCGTCTCTTACTTGAATTGCTTCTTCAATTGCATATTCATCGTAAGGGTTGATGATGAATTCCGCTTCGCCATCGTAAATTGCACCGTTTTTAATTACGATTTTTTCTTCTGTATCAAATGTTCGTTTCATGAGTACGTAGATGTTCATTCCATTTACCCCCTTGTTTTTCAGAAATATTCTATCAATTTTAATTTTCTGTTAATTTATATTAAAAAAATAATTGAACTACCTGCCACTAAATGAAGGTTTACGCTTTTCTAAAAATGCAGCTACACCTTCTCTTCCATCTTCACTCGTAAATACTTCACCAAAAATTTGTGATTCACGTTGTACACCTTCATAGTAATGAGACGATTTGGTCGTTTGCAATAACTCTAGTACAGCACGAGTTGTTGCTGGACTTTTTCCAGCAATTTGTTTTGCGACTTTAAGCGTATCATCTAAAAGTGATTCTTCAGAGAACAATCCGTTAACAAGTCCCCATTTCAATGCTTCTGCACCAGTAATTGGTGTACTTGTTAACATCATTTCACAAGCTTTTGCTTTCCCAACATAACGTGGTAAGCGCTGTGTACCTGCAAAGCCAGGAATTAATCCAAGTGTTAATTCAGGTAAACCAAGTTTTGCACTTTCAGTTGCAAAGCGCATGTGGCAAGACATAGCAAACTCAAGGCCGCCGCCCAGTGCCGCTCCATGAATTGCCGCAATAACTGGTTTTGAACATTTTTCAACACGCTCAAACGTAACTTGTCCAAGCTGTGCTAATTCTGTTGCTTGCTTCGCTTCAGTAACAGATGTAAATTCTTTAATATCTGCTCCTGCTGAGAAGAAACGTCCTTCACCGTGAATAACAACAACACGAATGTTATCATCCTTTTCCACTTGATCAATTAATTCAGTAACGTCATGCATAACTTGTGAAGACATCGCATTTGCTGGTGCATGATTTAACGTCGCCACCGCGATATGATCTTCAACTCTTACAGATAGGAATTTCAACATGATCCCTCCCATTATTGACGATAACCACAAGCTGCAATGAGTAGCCCATGTACCGTTTTTGAAAGTGCGACCAGATCATACTTATGATCGCTCATTACCCAATTGGTCACAACTTCATCTACTGTTCCAAAGATCATTTGTCTTGCCACGCGAACATTTAAATCTGCTTGAAATTCACCTTGTTTTATACCAGTCTCTAAAATCTCATCCATAACTTGTAAGTAGCCTTTTAATACTTCATTTATTTTAAGGCGCAAGTCTTGATTGGACTGCCTGAGCTCTAATTGCGTAACGATAGCAAGGGGATCATTTTGTGACAACAGCAAGAAGTGCGTTTCTACCAACATGAATAACTTCGATACAGCGCTTTCAATTCCTGCTGTTTTTTGACGAATTGTTTCGACAAAATCTCCCATCTTCTCTTGGAATAAGGATATTAATATATCTTCTTTATTTTTAAAATATAAATAAATCGTGCCATCAGCTACCCCAGCTTGCTTTGCGATTTTAGAAACTTGCGCTTGGTGGTACCCATTCTCCGCAATCACAATGACTGCCGCATCAATAATTTGATTGTATTTCGGTCTATTTTTCTTCACTTTACTGTCCCCTTCAAGAAGATGACTGAATGAATAGTCATTCACATTCTTATAATACTGACTATTTAGAAAAGTGTCAATCCTATTTTTTCAAAAAGAAAGGGCCTTAGCCCGTTTGCTCATCCTCATTCTTTCTCTTCTCTTCATCCATTAAAACACGGCGTAAAATTTTCCCTACTGTCGTTTTCGGCAATTCATCTCTAAACTCATATACTTTCGGCACTTTATAAGCCGCTAAATATTTACGTGCAAACTGATTTAATTCTTCCTCAGAGCACTCCGTACCTTCTTTTAACACAACAAATGCTTTAACTGTCTCTCCTCTGTACGGATCTGGAACTCCAATTGTCACTACTTCTTGCACTTTTTCATGCTCATATAATACTTCTTCAACTTCACGAGGATACACATTAAATCCACTCGCGACAATCATATCTTTCTTGCGATCTTTTACATAGAAGAATCCATCTTCATCCATGTATCCAACGTCACCTGTATGGAGCCAGCCATCTTGCAATACAGCCGCTGTTTCCTCTGGCTTATTCCAGTATCCTTTCATAATTTGAGGACCTTTCACTACAATTTCCCCTATTTCTCCTGGTGGTAATGCCTCACCAGTTTCAAGTGACATAATGATTGCCTCTGTATCTGGCCACGGAACTCCAATGCTACCCGGCACTCGCTTTTCCCATAAAAAATTACTATGTGTAACCGGAGATGATTCTGTTAAACCATATCCCTCTACTAGTTTACCACCTGTAACTTTTTCGAACTTTTCCTGTACTTCTACTGGCAGTGGTGCTGATCCACTAATACAAGCACGAATAGAAGAAATATCGTATTCTTTTAAAAGCGGGCTATTTAAAAGAGCGATATAAATAGTTGGAGCCCCTGGAAACAATGTCACTTTATGCTTCTTAATCGCTTCAAAAACCATTTTCATATCAAACTTTGGAATAAGGACCATTTTGTATCCTTGCATAATACTTAAATTCATAACAGCTGTCATACCATAAACATGGAAAAATGGAAGAACCCCAAGGACGACTTCTTCACCTTCGTTACAATTATATAACCAATGCACTCCCATCAAAGTGTTAGAAACGAGGTTTTTATGCGTTAACATAACTCCTTTTGGAAATCCGGTTGTTCCTCCTGTGTACTGTAAAAGAGCTAGATCATTTTCAGGATCACAAGGCACCTCAACATTCGTATTCACTTCTTTTTCTACTGAATTCCAAAGATGAATCGTTTCACTCTCTGATACTTTCACAACTAAATTCGACTGTTTTTTCTGCAC
Organism: Bacillus cereus group sp. BfR-BA-01355; assembly: GCF_022663675.1. Lineage (NCBI taxonomy): Bacteria > Bacillati > Bacillota > Bacilli > Caryophanales > Bacillaceae > Bacillus > Bacillus cereus group sp. BfR-BA-01355. The sequence goes on along the minus strand of NZ_JAKUFY010000023.1, from coordinate 1,256 downwards.
AAATGGATACAATAGATTTTTAGGGAATGGTAAAAAGTCTGCAATACGAGTTACGATAATATGCTCAATTTTTGTAGCAGATTGAACATTCGTTACTCTTGGAAACACTAAATCGAGACAAAGAATTACTTTTGCTCCCGAGTCATGAAGCTGATATTCTAATTCCCTTTCTGTATACAGTGGATTGGTTTGTACTACGATACCTCCCGCAAGTAATGTACCGTAATAACCAATTACAGCTTGCGGACAATTCGGCAACATAATAGCAACTCGATCACCCTTTTCCACACCGAGCTTTTGAAGATAATTTGCAAACCTCTTCACCTTATCATGGAAGTCCGAAAACGTAATATCCTTCCCTAAAAAGTGAAGCGCTTTCTTTTCTGGGTAGCGAGAAGCCATCTGTTCTACATATCCATGAAGTGGCTGAATATCATAAGAAATCGTACTAGGAATTTCCTCTGGATAACTTTTCAACCATGTTTTTTCCACCTTCATTCCCCCTTCAAATACATAAAAAATAAAGTGAAACTTTAATCAGTGGGGATTTTTCAGCCCCACTGATTATTAGCCCACACCAATCGGGATTTTACGGGCAGTTAATCACCCAGCTAACTTCTTTACTTTCGCTGAATTTTGAGGCGGGATCTTACTGCCCGTTAATGCGGGATAAATGAATGTTCATTCATGATGGTTATTTTCATTATATTATAGTCACCATAGCGTTACAATCATAATATTCTGACTTTTTTATAACTATGCTTTACTTCATTAACTTCTTATTATATGTAGAAACTCTCCTAATCTTAAAAGAGTAAGAGAGTTTGTCATTAACTTAATCTTATAATCGTTAATACCGCTCCTGGGGTAGTTGTTGATAATGTCGCAACAGCTAACAAACCAAATAATTGCAAACTAATTGCACTCCCCGCCGCAAGGGTCGTAATAATTGTCGCACTAAATGATGTCGTTGCTAATGCAGGAGAATTAATAGTCCCAGCAAGCGGTGCCCCATTAATTGTAATTCGTGAACTAACTAATAATGAAGCGGTTATATTAATTGTATATGAAATATAATAGTTCCCTGCATTTGCAACCGTAAATACTGTGTTCCCCCCAGACACTGTAATACCTGGACCGATATTCTGATTGTTTGGAAGCGGGACATTTGTTCCACCTAGTAGTACCGATATTGCTGTTCCCGACGTATTATTTGCAAATGCGTATGTTGCCGTTATACTTGTGCCTGTTGCTCC
>NZ_JAKUFY010000022.1:0-63260 GCF_022663675.1 Bacillus cereus group sp. BfR-BA-01355 | reverse complement strand
ATGATGGCAGAGAGGTCACACCCGTTCCCATACCGAACACGGAAGTTAAGCTCTCTAGCGCCGATGGTAGTTGGGACCTTGTCCCTGTGAGAGTAGGACGTTGCCAGGCAAAATGGAGGATTAGCTCAGCTGGGAGAGCACCTGCCTTACAAGCAGGGGGTCGGCGGTTCGATCCCGTCATCCTCCACCATATATGTCGGAGGGGTAGCGAAGTGGCTAAACGCGGCGGACTGTAAATCCGCTCCTTCGGGTTCGGCAGTTCGAATCTGCCCCCCTCCACCATTCTTAATTATTGGGCTATAGCCAAGCGGTAAGGCAACGGACTTTGACTCCGTCATGCGCTGGTTCGAATCCAGCTAGCCCAGCCATTAAGAGCCATTAGCTCAGTTGGTAGAGCATCTGACTTTTAATCAGAGGGTCGAAGGTTCGAATCCTTCATGGCTCACCATTTTTAATAAAACATGCGGGTGTGGCGGAATTGGCAGACGCACTAGACTTAGGATCTAGCGCCTTTGGCGTGGGGGTTCGACTCCCTTCACCCGCACTTTTAATAAAACAACTCATACATGTCTTGCGGAAGTAGTTCAGTGGTAGAATACAACCTTGCCAAGGTTGGGGTCGCGGGTTCGAATCCCGTCTTCCGCTCCAATTTTCAATATGACATGCCGGGGTGGCGGAACAGGCAGACGCACAGGACTTAAAATCCTGCGGTGGGTGACCACCGTGCGGGTTCGACCCCCGCCCTCGGCACCATATGCGCCCGTAGCTCAATTGGATAGAGCGTTTGACTACGGATCAAGAGGTTAGGGGTTCGACTCCTCTCGGGCGCGCTTTTATTAACGGGAAGTGGCTCAGCTTGGTAGAGCACCTGGTTTGGGACCAGGGGGTCGCAGGTTCAAATCCTGTCTTCCCGATATTCCAAAAAATATGGGGCCTTAGCTCAGCTGGGAGAGCGCCTGCCTTGCACGCAGGAGGTCAGCGGTTCGATCCCGCTAGGCTCCACTTTATTTAATATATGTCTCGGAGGTATACCCAAGTTCGGCTGAAGGGATCGGTCTTGAAAACCGACAGGCGGTGAGAATCGCGCGGGGGTTCGAATCCCTCTACCTCCTCCATTTTCTTTTAAATGGTTTAGACATATAATAATAAAATATTTATTTTTCCTTCATGGAGGTATACCCAAGTTCGGCTGAAGGGATCGGTCTTGAAAACCGACAGGCGGCGAGAGTCGCGCGGGGGTTCGAATCCCTCTACCTCCTCCATTTTTTAAATTTAATATTGTCGCGGGGTGGAGCAGTACGGTAGCTCGTCGGGCTCATAACCCGAAGGTCGCAGGTTCAAATCCTGTCCCCGCAACCAAATGGTCCCGTGGTGTAGTGGTTAACATGCCTGCCTGTCACGCAGGAGATCGCCGGTTCGACCCCGGTCGGGACCGCCATTTATGTTGGCTCGGTAGCTCAGTCGGTAGAGCAGAGGACTGAAAATCCTCGTGTCGGCGGTTCGATTCCGTCCCGAGCCACCATTTTTTTTATGCCGGCTTAGCTCAATTGGTAGAGCAACTGACTTGTAATCAGTAGGTTGGGGGTTCAAGTCCTCTAGCCGGCATCATTTAGGGGCATAGTTTAAAGGTAGAACTGAGGTCTCCAAAACCTCCAGTGTGGGTTCGATTCCTACTGCCCCTGTAAGTTATATGGGCCTATAGCTCAGCTGGTTAGAGCGCACGCCTGATAAGCGTGAGGTCGATGGTTCGAGTCCATTTAGGCCCATCATATATTATTCCGCAGTAGCTCAGTGGTAGAGCTATCGGCTGTTAACCGATCGGTCGTAGGTTCGAGTCCTACCTGCGGAGCCATGGCCCGTTGGTCAAGTGGTTAAGACACCGCCCTTTCACGGCGGTAACACGGGTTCGAATCCCGTACGGGTCATACAAAAAAGAGTCAGCATTATGCTGGCTCTTTTTTATTTTGTTAATCCTTTTTATAATGTTACTTTCCAGAAATAAATAAAGGAATTTTGGAAAAGCTATGGTATGTATAAAAAGGAGGAAATAAATAATGAGACAAGTTAGAGACTTAATGAGTACCCATATTGTACATTGTACACCGCTAGACAATGTATATGAGGCAGCTGTAAAAATGAAGGAAGAATCGGTTGGATTAATTCCTGTTGTTGAAAATGAGCAAGTTGTTGGGCTTGTTACTGATCGAGATTTAGTTGTTCGAGGGATTGCTGAAAAACATCCTGGATCTAATAAAATTACAAATGTAATGACAACAAATATTATCTCAGTTTCTCCAAATGATTCTATTGAAAAGGCTACAGAGCTAATGGCACAGTATCAAATTAGACGGTTACCAGTAGTTGATAGTGGTCAGCTTATTGGCATGTTAGCACTAGGAGATTTAGCTATAAGGGAATCGGCAGATGATCAAGCTGGATTTGCCTTGAGCGAAATCTCAGAGCATACAGAATAAATTGAAACTTTAATTAACCGAGATTTTAATGGTCACTCATAAAGAGCTAAATTATATATAAAGTTCAGATGCATTATTCTAGTATATATGGATTAAACTAATATATTAGCGTGATGTATCTGAGGCATTATATAATAAGTATATGGTGAATAATTTCGACAGTTTTTTAAAATTTGTTATTCTTAATTTTTAATAAGAGAAAAGATGATATACTGATAGATATAAGTATTATGAGAGATTTTGAATATAACAATATTAATTTTTAATGGTTCGATATTAAATTAATATTTCCTACATAGATGAAAAGGGAAGGGGAATTATATGAAGGCTGTACAGGGCGATCCAAATTGGAATTTGGTTACAGATACATATATAGAACCAAATAATTTCGCTGAATTATTTTCTTTGCTTGTACCTTGTCACCCAAAAGGTGAGGGGAAAGAACGAACTATATTAGTATGGAAAGAGAAAGAATTTTATAAAGAAGAAAATTTAGCGGCATTTATCGTATATGGCATGAATAAAGTAAAGAATTTACCGCAGTTTCATAAAGATGAAATTCCAACTTTAGTGCGTATTCTTCGCTTATGCCAAGAGATTGGTTGGTATGAAGAGGCAAATGCTTTTATGATAGCGCAAGGATTAGCTGAGTTTGTTCATACTTCATTGGAATATGAAACATGGGATCTTTTGACGCAATCAGTTGCTTTAAACTATTTAATTATTAAATATCGTATAGGTGAACTGACAGATAGGGATATTGAAATTTGGGATAGAGTTAAATTTAATGAGAAATGTATAACCGATTGTAAACATTTATTATCTCATAAAGAAGTATTGGAGTTTACATTCTTTTATATGTGCAAGAGAGCGAAATCATTATCAAAAGAGCAATTAAATAGTGATATGATGAGTTTAGCAATGTATTGTAATACTTTCGTATATGATTTATATACACATGATTTATTACGTAAATATCGTAAGTGTACAGATTTCCTATCATATTATGGACCTAGTCAGGCAGTTTTAGCATGTCAAAGAGCTGTATTATCTCAAATTTCCGATCGCTTAGACCCGTTAAAGACAACTCATGTAGATGATTATTTATATGTGATGAAAGAAATGATGGAGCATATGACGCTAGGAGTAATGGATCGATACGGTCATTTTATTGGAAAGCTACTATCTTATGTGCCATTTTTCGAAATGATACAAGTTCCACAGCATGCATATTATTGTGAAGAATTACTGTATATTTGTAAGGGCATTGAATATAAAGAAGAAACACTACGCAATTATATATTTATACAATTACATGATTGTTTACCATCATTCTTTAGGCTATTTCTTAAAAATAAGCGTTACGCAACGATTCATGATATTCTTTTCTATTGGTGTGATGACGAACAACGAATGAGCTTAGAGAAAAAATATAATCTGAGCTTTATTTATGAAAAATATGCTTGTGGATAAACAATATTTTCGATATGAAAAATTAATATAAATTAAAAAGGATCTCCAGTTTATGTGAGATCCTTTTTTGTTAGTAAAACAAGGAGAAAGTGATTAAGACAAGAAACAACATTCCATATAGGAGAAGTTGTGCAGTATAACTTCCTTGTATACCAAAAAAAGTATTGGCTTTCTTATACAAATTCAATATGTATTTTATTGGAGTATCTTTGAAAGATTGGTACACAGTGTCTCCTCTTTCTAAGCTTCTTGTTCTTGTTTTTGGTTATAAGGGACATTAATATATCTAGCTACAAATAATAAAACAGCCATAAAGAATATTGGAAATACAGTAGATAAATAAAAGCCATTACTAATTATATTTGTTATGAGAGCACTCAAAAGAAATATAGCGTTATAAATATGGGCAATTTTTTGTTTTAGTTGCACTTGAAATGATTCCATCATAATTTCTAATGCAACAAAAGCAATAATAATAGATAAAAATACAATGTTTGTATTGTAAATGATTAAACAACAGATTAAACCTAAAAAGGCTACGTATTCAATTATAAGAGGTATATTGCGTGGCATACAACTTACCTAACTAAATATGGCAGTGGATTTACTGCATTTGTTTTTTCAAAATTCCATTCTCCATTATGTAATTCAAAATGAAGATGTTGCCCGTATGAATGACCTGTGTTTCCCATATGACCTACTAATTGTCCAGTTTGTACTTGATCACCAGCTTGTACAGTGCGATCCTTCATATGAGCATAAACAGTTGTATATAATTTCCCATTGATTTGATGCGCAATGAAAACAACATTGCCATAGCTAGCTGAATAATAAGATTTCACAACTTTACCTGCAGCAGCAGCTTGGATAGAGACGTTCCCTGGAGCGGCAATATCTATACCATAATGCATTTGTTCCCAGCGTATATCAAAGGTTGAGCTAATTCTTCCTTGAGCAGGGAATTTGAAAGCAGCTGGAATAGATGAAGGCTGATCTGTTTTGGCTTGTGGTTGATTTTGTACTACATAGTGTTTTGCTACATATCCGTATCCTGTGCCAAAACGAATTTTATACCAAGTTCCTGCAGTTTCTACTACTTGTACTTGTGTACCTTTTTGTAATGAACCGAGTAGAGCGCTACTTGTACTAGTGTTGCTACGTACATTCAGATTAGGTGTTGCAACAGTATATTTTGTATTATTTTGAACGGTGATTCCTTTTACTAAGGGCTGTGAACCATTAGAGATGAATGCTTTTTGTACGTAACCTGTTTGGCCATTATGTGATATTTTATACCATTCGCCTTGATCTTCTTGAACGGTAATGAACTTGCCATTTGGTAATACATCTAAAATGGAAGATTCTAAATTAGGTTCGGAGCGAACGTTCAATGCATTAGCATTGACGATGTATTGATCATTAGATCGAAGTTTGTTTTTTAGTAAAATAGCATCTTTTTGTACATAACCTACTTTATTATGAACAGATACTTTATACCAACCATTAGTTATTTCAAGGATGTTCACTTTTGTATTAAAGCGAATTGTATCAATTGATGTGCTTTTTACGCTATCTTCTGTATGTAATGCTACTTGATCGACTTTGACATACCCAGTTTTAATATTAGATAATTGTTCAGCGTTTGCTTTTTGTACATTTGTTTCACCCATAGAAGGAAGTAAAGAAGCAATCGCTACAGTAGTTGCTGTTAAAGCAGTAGCTTTCATATTCATATAATAGAGACCTCCTCTAGTTGTATAGTTGTAATTTTATTATAGTATAAAGATATAATATAGTGGGTGTATTCACATAAATGTAATATGAAATCAATATAAAAATAAATTTTTTGAGGATAATGATTCCTTATTATCCAATTAATTAGGATAATAATTTCTAAGATAGAATATAAGTATTATATAGTTTTGTTATTTTGTTGACAATTGAGAAAATTAAAACAGTTGATGATGTCTTATTACGATGTTATACTGACAGTGATAATTTCATAGTTTGCTAGGAGAGCTGGTGTTGCCAGCTGAGAGTAGGCCGTAAGCCTTTGATCCTTTTCATTACCTGATCTAGATTATGCTAGCGTAGGGAAGCAATTCGGACACTAATAATAAGTCCCCGTTTCTTTGCGTATAGAAACGGGGCTTTTTTGTTTAAAAATTTCATATTGAAACCACTAGGGGTGCTTGTTGTGCTGAGAGAGGAATAATCCTTAACCCTTACAGACCTGATCTAGGTAATACTAGCGAAGGGAAGTGGAGCAACGAATAAATTATAATTTTATTTGCTGTAACCACTTCTTATTTAGAAGTGGTTTTTTATTTAAATACACATACCGGAAGGGGATAGCGAAATGAAATTTTGCGATAGATTATTAGAAACTGTACAACCAGTTTGGGAGATGAGTCATAATCATCCGTTTGTAGTAGGTATGGGGGATGGCACGTTAGAAAAAGATAAGTTTCAGTATTACATTATTCAAGATTATTTATATTTGTTAGATTATGCAAAGCTATATGCGATTGGTGTTGTAAAAGCAACAAATCCACAAGTAATGGGGAAATTTGCTGAACAAATTGATGGCATATTAAATGGAGAAATGACAATCCATAAACAATATGCAAAAAGACTGGGAATTTCTATAGAGGAGATAGAGTCTGCAAAGCCATCTGCTAAAAATTTGGCTTATACAAATTACATGATGTCTGTATCTCAAAATGGCACACTTGCGGAATTAATAGCAGCACTTCTTCCATGTATGTGGAGCTACTGGGAAATTGGAAAGCGTTTAAATGATATTTCTGGAGCAAGAGATCATGAGTTCTTTGGTGAGTGGATTCAAGGATATAGTTCTGAAGAATACGGTAACCTTTGTATTTGGTTAATCGATTTATTAAATGAAATGGCAGTTGGAAAGTCTGAAAAAGAGCTAGATCAATTAGAGGAGATTTTCCTATATTCCAGTCGATTTGAATATTTATTCTGGGATATGTCCTATCGTAAGGAGATGTGGGGATTTGAGGAGCAAGAACATACTACAGTTTCATAATGTTTCTTTTCATTATGATGAGAAACCAATCATCAATGAATTAAATGCTTCTATACAAGATAAAGAGTTTGTAAGTATTATCGGACCGAGTGGATGCGGGAAAAGTACTCTATTTCGCCTTATTACAGGTTTAGAAGAAGTAAGTACTGGGCAGATAGAGCTGACAGAAACGAAGAGCCATCCTGTAGGGTATATGCCCCAAAAAGATATGCTCCTGCCGTGGCGAACGATTATTGAGAATGCTGCTCTGCCGCTAGAGTGTCAAGGTGTACAGAAGAAAGAAGCACAAATAAAGGCCAAGGAACTGCTACATAAATTTGGCTTACAAGGGTATGAGACAAAATATCCGAAAGATTTATCTGGTGGTATGAGACAACGCGTATCTTTTATTCGAACTTTATTAACAGGTGGGGAGATATTGTTGTTAGATGAACCGTTTAGCGCGTTGGACGCTTTAACGAAGGCATCTTTGCAAGAATGGCTGTTTGAACAATGGAAAGAGTGGGAAAAAACAATTTTATTTATCACTCATGATGTGGAAGAAGCGTTGTTTCTTTCTAATCGAATTTTAGTAGTAGAGCAGCAACCGATAACTACTTTAACCGAGAGGGTTGTACCGCTTGATTGTAATCGAACAAGAAAAGATTTATATAAACCTGAAGTGTTAGCGCTTAAAGATGAGCTTCTTAGTATGTTACAAAGGCAGGTACTCGTATGATGAACCGGTTGAAGGAGCTATTACCTGCCCTTACACTTTCTAGTATTTTACTTGCCTTTTGGGAAGTAGGCGCAAGGATCGTAGATGAAATGTACATTTTACCGTCACCGTCTGCGATTGTAATGAAGATATGGAAACTAAAAGATATATTATTTACGGTTCATTTGCCGGCAACATTATATGTCGTTTTAATAGGTGTGGCAATTTCTATCGTACTTGGGGTAGGGCTAGCGATGTTAATGAACGCGAGTAATTGGATGGAGAGAGCATTTTATCCATTATTAGTCGCTTCACAAACGATTCCTATTACAGCGCTTGCTCCGCTCTTCGTTTTATGGTTTGGATATACGATTTGGAGTAAAGTCGTTGTTACGGTTTTAATTACGTTTTTCCCGATTGCGGTCAATACGTATGATGGACTACGCAGTACGAAAAAAGAATGGGAAGAGCTTTTAGTTACATACGGGGCAACGAAAAAAGATGTTTTTCTTAAATTAAAATTGCCGTCTGCTCTTCCTTATTTTTTCTCAGCTTTAAAAATCGCAGTTCCGCTTAGTGTTATCGGAGCAGCAATTGGCGAATGGCTCGGTGCGCAAGCTGGGTTAGGATATTTCAGTAAAAGAATGATGACGCAGTTAGACGGAGCAGGTGTATTTGCACCCATTGTATTGTTATCATTACTAGCTATTTTCTTCGTCATCCTTATTTCGATATTAGAAAAGAAATTCATTAGTTGGAGGAGGCATTCATGAAATTATTAAAACGCATCTTTGTGTTTACATTATTAGTTGCAATGATTGCTGGATGTTCTAGTAATTCAGCATCAGATAAGAGTAAAAAAGAAAAAGAAATAACGGTCATGCTTGATTGGTACCCAAATGCGGTACATAGCTTTATTTATGCAGCAATTGAAAAAGGCTATTTTAAAGAAGAAGGAGTAAAGGTGAATATTAAATTCCCTTCTAATCCGACTGATCCATTAACTTTAGCAGCTGCAGGAAAAGTAACGGTTGGCTTATATTATCAACCAGATGTTGTTATGGCAAAAGCAAACGAACAAATTCCAGTGAAATCAATTGGAGCTGTCGTACGTTCCCCATTAAATCATGTTGTATCACTGAAGTCAGCAGGCATTCAATCGCCAAAAGATTTAGAGGGGAAAACAGTTGGATATTCTGGAACACCTTTAAGTGAGATGTATTTAAAAACGATGGTAAAAGAAGCTGGTGGTAATCCAGATACAGTGAAAGTAGTCGATGTTGGCTTTGATTTAGTACCAGCATTAATTACGAAAAAAGTGGATGCGGTAACAGGGGCATACATTAACCATGAAGTACCTGTTATGCGTCATGAAGGTCATGAACCAGCGTACTTTAATCCAGCAGATTATGGTGTACCGAATTATCATGAGCTTGTATTTGTAACAGGTGATAAAACGTTGAAAAAAGATAAAGAAGCGTTGCAAGCCTTCTTACGTGGTACGAAAAAAGGCTATGATTTCATGAAGAAAAATCCAGATGAAGCATTAAATATTTTATTAAATCATCAAGAAAAAGAAAACTTCCCGCTTGTACCAGAAGTTGAAAAAGAAAGTATGAAAATTTTATTAGAGAAGATGGAAACGAAAGATGAGCCATTTTTATCAGATTCAAAAGAATCATGGGAAAAACAAAATAAATGGCTGAAAGATAAAGGAATGACGAAAGAAATCGTTCCGGCCGATGAGCTATTCGAAAATATTTTAAAGTAGGCGAATGAATATGAAAAATGAGCTTCATGTAATCTCAAATGGTCACATGTCATTCGAAGAGTTAGTGAGTGTAGCGATGCAAATTGAGAGCGAGATTGATTATTTGCATATTCGTGAGCGTGAGAAAAGTACGAAGGAATTATATGAAGGGGTGGAAAGCCTTTTGAAAAAAGGCTTTCCAGCATCAAAGCTTGTTATCAATGATCGAATTGATATTGCTATTTTATTAAATATCCCGCGTGTACAGCTAGGGTATCGAAGCACAGATGTAAGGTCAGTGAAAGAAAAGTTTTCTTATTTGCATGTCGGTTATTCCGTACATTCTTTAGAAGAGGCGATAGAGGCTTTTAAGAACGGGGCTGATTCGCTCGTTTATGGTCATGTATTCCTAACAGAGTGTAAAAAAGGTGTGCCAGCGAGAGGGCTTGAAGAAATTTCGGACATTGCAAGGAGCTTATCGATACCAATTATAGCTATTGGAGGGATTACTCCTGAGAATACAAAGGATATTCTGGCAAGTGAAGTAAGTGGAATTGCTGTTATGTCTGGAATTTTAAGTAGTAGTAACCCGTATAGCAAAGCGAAGTCTTATAAGGAATCAATAAGAAAGTGGGCGGAAAAACATGTGTGAGAAGTATGATGTAGCGATTATTGGTGGTGGTGTAATTGGTAGTTCAGTTGCACATTTTCTAGCAGAAAGAGGACATAAAGTAGCGATTGTAGAGAAGCAAAAAATTGCATCGGAAGCTTCGAAAGCAGCTGCTGGTTTACTTGGTGTTCAAGCAGAATGGGATGCGTATGATCCGCTATTTGAACTTGCTAGAGAAAGCCGAGCTATATTTCCACAACTTGCAGCAGTTTTACGTGAAAAGACGGGTATTGATATTGGATATGAAGAAAAAGGAATTTATCGTATTGCTCAAAATGCAGATGAGAAGGAAAGAATTCTTCACATTATGGATTGGCAGCAGAAAACAGGTGAAGATTCTTATTTTCTAACGGGAGACCATGTGCGGGAAAAAGAGCCATATCTATCCGAATCTATTATAGGAGCAGTATATTATCCGAAAGACGGTCATGTTATTGCACCAGAGCTTACGAAAGCATTTGCACATTCTGCGACAATTTCCGGTGCGGATATATATGAGCAAACAGAAGTATTTGATATCCGTATTGAAAATAATAAAGTGACTGGAGTTATTACAAGTGAAGGTATTGTCACATGTGAGAAAGTCGTTATTGCAGGAGGTTCATGGAGTACGCAGTTACTCAGTTATTTTCACCGTGATTGGGGTACATATCCAGTTAAAGGAGAAGTGGTTGCGGTAAAAAGTAGAAAACAACTTTTAAAAGCACCTATTTTTCAAGAAAGATTTTACATTACTCCAAAGCGCGGTGGACGTTACGTAATTGGGGCAACAATGAAGCCACATACGTTCAATAAAACTGTGCAGCCAGAAAGTATAACTTCTATATTAGAGCGTGCTTATACAATATTGCCAGCTTTAAAAGAAGCAGAATGGGAAAGCACGTGGGCAGGATTACGACCACAATCGAATCATGAAGCTCCTTATATGGGAGAGCATGAAGAAATAAAAGGTTTATATGCTTGCACGGGCCATTATCGAAACGGTATTTTATTAAGTCCTGTTTCTGGCCAATATATGGCTGATTTAATAGAAGGAAAGCAAGAGAATCATTTGCTAGATTCATTGCTTTCTAAAACGGTTTAGAAAGGGGATGGAAGTTTGAATTTGAAAATTAATGGTAATCAAATTGAAGTGCCAGAGAGTGTAAAAACAGTAGCCGAGCTACTTACACATTTAGAGCTAGATAACAGAATTGTTGTAGTAGAGCGTAATAAAGATATTTTACAAAAAGATGATCATACAGATACATCTGTTTTTGATGGAGACCAAATTGAGATTGTAACTTTCGTAGGAGGCGGTTGATTATGTTAAACATTGGACCATTTTCATTTCATTCTAGACTTTTATTAGGAACAGGTAAATTCCCTGATTTTGACGTACAGCAAAAGGCAATTGACGTTTCTGAAGCTGAAATTTTAACGTTTGCAGTACGTCGTATGGATATCTTTGATGCAAAGCAACCTAATTTATTAGAGAAACTTGATGTGAAAAAATATAAGTTATTACCAAATACAGCAGGGGCAAAAAATGCTGAAGAGGCTGTTCGCATTGCAAAATTAGCAAAAGCGTCTGGGCTTTGTGACATGATAAAGGTAGAAGTTATTGGTGATGATAGAACGTTATTACCGGATCCGGTAGAAACGTTAAAGGCATCTGAAAAGTTACTGGAAGAAGGATTTATCGTACTTCCGTACACATCTGATGATGTTGTATTAGTACGTAAATTACAAGAGCTTGGCGTGCATGCGATTATGCCAGGAGCATCTCCAATCGGATCAGGACTTGGTATTGTAAATCCATTAAATTTGGGCTTCATTATTGAACAAGCGACAGTACCAGTTATCGTTGATGCTGGTATTGGTAGCCCAGCTGATGCGGCATTTGCAATGGAATTAGGAGCAGATGGTGTGTTATTAAATACAGCTGTATCAGGAGCAAAAGATCCTATTAAAATGGCACAAGCAATGAAACTAAGTATTGAAGCAGGCCGTTTAGGATTTGAAGCAGGTCGTATTGCACGTAAGCGCTGTGCAACTGCAAGTAGTCCTTTAGAAGGAATGAGCGTAGTTGAATAATCGATATTCTCGCCAAGAACTATTTTCTCCAATTGGAGCAGAAGGGCAGCAAAAGATAAGAGAAAAGCATGTACTTATTATCGGTGCAGGTGCATTAGGTAGTGCAAATGCAGAGATGTTTGTAAGAGCGGGTGTGGGCAAGATAACAATTGTTGACCGTGATTATGTAGATTGGAGTAATTTACAAAGACAACAATTGTATGCAGAGAGCGACGTAAAGAATAATCTCCCAAAAGCTATAGCGGCTAAAAAACGTTTAGAAGAGATTAATAGCGATGTAACAATAAAAGCTCTCGTTCAAGATGTAACAGCTGAAGAGCTAGAAGAACTTGTTACAAACGTTGATGTAATTATTGATGCGACTGATAATTTCGAAACACGCTTTATTGTGAATGATATAGCACAAAAATATTCTATTCCATGGATTTACGGTGCATGTGTAGGTAGTTACGGTCTTTCTTACACAATCCTTCCTAGTAAAACACCGTGTTTATCATGTTTATTACAGTCGATTCCGCTTGGCGGGGCAACATGTGATACAGCGGGTATTATATCACCTGCTGTATCTCTTGTCGTTTCTCATCAAGTAACAGAAGCTCTTAAACTGTTAGTAGAAGATTACGAATCACTTCGAGATGGGCTTGTATCGTTTGATATGTGGAAGAATGAGTATTTATGTATGAATGTACAAAAGCTTCGCCAGCATAATTGTCCTTCATGTGGAGAGAATGCGATATACCCGTATTTAAATAAAGAAAACACATCGAAAACAGCAGTTTTATGCGGGCGAAATACAGTTCAAATTAGACCACCTCATAAAGAGGAAATGGATTTTGAGAGGTACAAAAAGCTGCTGGATGATCGTGTAAATGATTTAAATGTAAATCCATATTTATTATCATTTTCTGTGGAAGAAAAGAGATTAGTTGCTTTTAAAGATGGTCGTGTACTCGTACATGGAACGAAAGATATAAGCGAAGCAAAAACGATTTATCATCGCTATTTTGGATAGAAAAGGATGAGTGGGATGAAAGTGAATAAAGCTTTAACAATTGCAGGGTCTGATAGCGGCGGCGGTGCTGGAATTCAGGCAGATTTAAAAACATTCCAAGAGCTTGGTGTATACGGAATGACGGCTATTACGGCAATTACTGCTCAAAACACGCTTGGCGTTCAAGGGGTATATCCTGTTCCGTTAGAAGGTATTACAGAACAGCTGAATTCAATTGGTACGGATTTAACACCAGATGCAGTGAAACTAGGAATGTTATTTAGTAGTGAAATAATTCAAATTGTTGCAGAACAAATTAAAAAGTTTGGCTGGAATAATATTGTGCTAGATCCCGTTATGATTGCAAAAGGCGGTGCATCATTATTACAGCAAGAAGCAGTTCAAGCATTAAAAGAATATTTATTACCAGTAGCAACTGTTATAACACCGAATGTCCCAGAAGCAGAAGTGTTAACTGGGATGGAGATTCATAATATTGAAGATAGTAAGGAAGCTGCAAAAGTATTGCACGAATTAGGTGCTAAATATGTGCTTATGAAGGGCGGACATGCAGAATATCAAGGTAATGAAGTAATTGATTTCCTCTTTGATGGAGAAAAATTTATTGAGTTTAGAAGCGAGCGAATTCCTTCAAAGCAAACGCATGGAAGTGGGTGTACATTTGCTTCAGCGGTTACAGCAGGACTTGCGAAAGGATACTTAATTAAAGATGCTGTTCAAGAAGCAAAACGATTTATTAGTATAGCAATTGAAGAGCCATTGAATATTGGTAGTGGTCATGGACCGACGAATCATTTTGCGTATAAAGTGAATAGAACGCGTGTATAGATAAGTGAAAAGCCAGTTTTATAACTGGC
The DNA here is from genome assembly GCF_022663675.1 of Bacillus cereus group sp. BfR-BA-01355. NCBI lineage: Bacteria > Bacillati > Bacillota > Bacilli > Caryophanales > Bacillaceae > Bacillus > Bacillus cereus group sp. BfR-BA-01355. The sequence goes on along the minus strand of NZ_JAKUFY010000022.1, from coordinate 49,196 downwards.
TTTTTTTCTGTTTACTTTTTCAAAATACAGGAGTAATATATCAGCCAGAATATATTTTTTTGTAAACGCTGAGTCCAATTATATGGAGCGGAGGAACCAATTTGTGCGTCTGCACTAGGGGTGAATCTTTCAAATTTGAAAGTAGGGCTACTCTCAAAGTCCGAATCCGACAGCTAACTTCGTAAGCGTCTTGAGAGAGGACGGTGCCATGATGGATACATCACTTCATCGATCTGATTAGTATAGGGGAATATCAATCTATGTTTGATTTCTTTTATACTAAGGAGGATGAGGTACATGGAACTAACACTTATTTGTGTTGGAGAAGAAAGTAAGGTAGATAGTTTAAGAGATCTAGTATCATTTCAACATGAGTTAATTATTTTTACGGCAAATGAAGAGATAGCGGCTGAAGTTAGGAATTGTGGGTTTGATTGGACTTATAGTTGCAGTAAGGAGCAGGACTTTACTAGTATTTGTGAGTGTATTAAGAAGGTGATTTTACTAGGAGATGAGCTTCCAATCGTTAGTTTCTTCACAGAACACATTCGCTTTTCTTTTCAAGCACCTATTACTGTTGTTACAAGGAATAAACGATATCCAGCGAGGCTCTATGAAACAATTGGAGCTAAATTTGTCGTGTTTACGAATTGTGATAATATTTCTTTTTTATTTTTTGAATAGGGTGGAGGAAAAGAAGATGAAAGTGTTGTTACTAGGAGATATAGCGAATCGTTGGGCGGTATCAGTAGAGCGAGTTCAAGAATTGGTGGTGCTGGATCCTATTTTTCCAAGGCCCTATATCATATTGCCATCGAAAGACGCTTTATATTTAAAAACAGATGTTATCGAATATGAGCAGCTACATGCAGAATTGTCACAAGTTTATATTCGCGGGAGAAATTTACGTGCTTTTTTACGAGGAGAATAAATAGTGAAATAAAAAGAGCGAATGCTAAGTGCAACAAGCTATGCACTTTATGTCATTCGCTCTTTTTATTTCGTATCGAAAAGATCATTTCTGTGAAAATGAAAGAAAAGACGAGTAAATAGATGAAAGAATATTAATAATACTCAATGTAAGCGTTTAAATAGATGGATATTTTCTTATTTTCAGTAATTTACCCCTTTACAAGTGAAATATAGAGGAGTATATTTACTCTCATAAATCATTCATAAAATTTCCAAAAAAACCTAAAATCGCTGAGTTCCAGAAATGGAGCGGGGGAACCAATTTTGTGCATCGTCACTTGGGGTGAATCTTTCAGTTTTGAAAGTAGGGCTACTCTTTAGGCCCGAATCCGACAGCTAACCTCGTAAGCGTTTAGAGAGGAGGTTTACTTTTTGTTGTTCATTTTTTGAACACTGAGTAGAGCTCAGTGTTCTTTTTTAATATTTAAATGGTAAATTTTAACAAAATGAAGAGAGGGATAGTTATGTTAGATGTTGTAATGGTCGGGATTTTTATTTTATTAGTTGCATCGATGGCAAGTCTTGCAAGTTGGTCAGATAAAGTTGTGAAAGAAGGAAAGCAATCATGATGATTGTCTTATCGGTTATAGTCGCAGCAATTACAGTGTATTTAGTGTATGCATTATTAAATCCAGAGAAGTTTTAATTAGGGGGAATCATTCATTATGATTTGGGTTGCAGTCATTATTACAATGCTCTTGTTTATTTTAGTAGCAAAGCCAACGGGGATTTATTTAGAGAAAGCTTTTCAAGGTAGCAAAACGCTAGATAAAGTATTCGGGCCTTTTGAAAAACTTATTTTTAAAATTACAGGTGTAAAAGCATACAATCAAACGTGGAAACAGTACGCATTATCATTAGTTTTACTCAATGGATTTATGATTGTTGTCGTATATTTCATTTTCAGATTACAAGGTGTGTTGCCGCTAAATCCAGCACATATTGAAGGAATGGAGCCTACGCTCGCTTTTAATACAGCAATTAGTTTTATGGCTGATACAAACTTACAGCATTATAGCGGTGAAAATGGTTTATCTTATTTATCACAATTAATCGGAATTACATTTTTAATGTTTGCAGCACCAGCAACGACATTAGCACTCGTTATGGCATTTATAAGAGGGCTCGCTGGAAAAGAACTTGGTAACTTTTTCGTTGATTTTACGAGAGCGTTAACGAGAGTTTTTCTTCCTATCGCATTTATTGCGGCGCTAGTCTTTGTCGCACTTGGTGTACCACAAACGTTAGACGGGGCCGTTACAGCACAAACGATTGATGGCGCGAAACAAAGTATATTACGTGGGCCAGTTGCATCATTCGTTTCCATTAAGGAACTTGGAAATAACGGCGGTGGATTTTTCGGAGCAAACTCTACGCATCCTTTTGAAAATCCAGGACAAATGAGTAATATTTTGCAAATGATGCTTATGATGTTATTACCAACAGCACTTCCATTTACGTACGGACGAATGGTAGGAAATAAAAAACAAGGTCGCATCCTTTTCGTTTCACTTTTTATGGTGTTTTTACTAGGATTTATAACAATTACGACATCTGAACTAAACGGGAATCCGGCATTAAATGGAATGGGTATCGAACATGTACAAGGAAGTACAGAAGGGAAAGAAGTACGATTTGGAACGGTATTTTCTTCACTATACGCAACGGTAACGACAGCTGCTGAAACAGGCGCCGTTAATACGATGCATGATACGTTAACACCAATTGGCGGTTTAGTTCCACTTGTAAATATGATGTTAAACACAGTATATGGCGGCGTTGGAGCAGGTTTTGTAAATATTATTATGTATGCAATTATTGCAGTGTTTATATCTGGGTTAATGGTTGGACGGACACCAGAGTTTTTAGGTAAAAAGATTGAAGGTAAGGAAATGAAATTAATTGCGGTCACGATTTTATTTCATCCATTGCTCATTTTAGGCTTTTCGGCATTAGCTCTTTCAACAAATTTAGGGACGGATGCTATTTCTCATTCCGGTTTCCACGGTTTAACGCAAGTTGTATATGAATATACATCGTCAGCTGCGAATAACGGATCTGGATTTGAAGGATTAGGAGATAATACACCGTTTTGGAATATTACGACTGGTTTAGTTATGTTTTTAGGACGTTACTTCAGTTTAATTACGATGCTAGCTGTGGCAGCTTCGTTGAAAGAAAAAACGGTAGTGCCAGAAACAGTCGGAACGTTCCGTACAGATAATAGTTTATTTGGTGGTATCTTTATCGGAACAATTGTAATTGTTGGTGCATTAACATTCTTCCCGATGTTAGTACTCGGACCAATTGCAGAATTTCTTACATTGAAGTAATGGAGGGTAAATGATGAGACCGGTAGTAGTAAAAGAAAAACAATTAAATGAGTCACAAATACATGCTGTAGAAGATGAAGTTAGACAAGCGAAAACGATGGATCGTGATATCGTAACACATGCGATGAAGCAATCCATTGCGAAATTGAATCCGAAAGTCATGATAAAGAATCCGATTATGTTCGTTGTGGAAATTGGATTTATCATTACGTTCATTTTATCTTTTCTTCCAAGTAGTTCTAGTAGTATACCAGGTTGGTTTAATATAACAGTTTCTCTCATTCTATTATTTACAGTTTTATTTGCGAATTTTGCAGAAGCATTAGCAGAAGGTCGTGGTAAAGCGCAAGCCGATTCTTTAAAGCAGTCGAAGAAAGATGTGTTTGCAAATGTTGTAAAAGAAAATGGAGACATTGTCCAAGTTTCAGCAACTGATCTTACAAAAGGTGACGTTGTTATCGTAAAACAAGGAGAAATGATTCCGAATGATGGCGAAGTAATCAAAGGATTAGCATCTGTAGATGAATCTGCAATTACAGGGGAATCAGCTCCTGTAATAAAAGAAGCGGGCGGCGATTTTTGTTCCGTAACAGGCGGGACGATGGTCGTAAGTGATGAGATTACAATTGTCATTACGAGTAATCCTGGTGAATCATTTATTGATAAAATGATTTCGTTAGTAGAAGGAGCTGCTCGTCAAAAAACGCCGAATGAGATTGCTTTAAATACAGTATTAACGAGTTTAACGCTTATTTTCTTAATCGTTGTTGTGACGTTGCCGATTTTTACAAACTATTTAGGATTTCAAATTGATACAGCTGTACTTGTAGCGTTGTTAGTTTGTTTAATTCCAACGACAATTGGTGGTTTATTATCAGCAATTGGTATTGCCGGGATGGACCGCGTGACAAAGTTCAATGTGTTAGCGATGTCGGGTAAAGCAGTAGAAGCTGCGGGTGATATTAATACAATCATTTTAGATAAAACAGGTACGATTACTTTCGGGAACCGAATGGCACATACATTGCTTCCTGTAGGAAATGAGACGATTGGGCAAGTAGGGAAATGGGCCGCGATTAGTTCAGTTTTAGATGAAACACCAGAAGGTCGATCAGTTATAGAATATGTAAAAACGAAAGCTATATCATATAATCGAGAAATTGCAGAGCAAGGTGATTTTGTTCCGTTCAAAGCAGAAACGAGAATGAGTGGTGTGGATTTACAGGATGGAACGAAAGTGAGAAAAGGTGCTGTAGGTAGCGTAATTGAATGGGTTAGGTCACAAGGTGGAACGATTCCGAAAGATGTAAATCAAAAAGCAGATTCCATTTCCAAAGAGGGCGGGACACCACTTGTAGTTGCAGTGGATAATCGTATTTACGGTTTAATTTATTTAAAGGATACAGTAAAGCCAGGTATGCGTGAGCGTTTTGAACAATTGCGCCAAATGGGGATTAAAACGGTTATGTGTACAGGTGATAACCCGTTAACAGCAGCAACGATTGCAAAAGAAGCAGGGGTAGATGAGTTTGTTGCTGAGTGTAAGCCAGAAGATAAAATTGCGGTTATTAAAGCAGAGCAAGATAAAGGGAAACTTGTAGCGATGACAGGTGATGGTACAAATGATGCGCCGGCATTAGCGCAGGCTGACGTTGGATTAGCGATGAATAGTGGTACGACAGCTGCGAAAGAAGCAGCGAATATGATTGATTTAGATTCGAACCCGACAAAAATTATTGAGGTTGTAGGGATTGGTAAGCAATTGTTAATGACGCGTGGTGCGTTAACGACGTTTAGTATTGCGAACGATATTGCAAAATATTTTGCAATCATTCCAGCGATGTTTACACTTGCGATTCCGCAAATGGAGGCATTAAACATTATGAAACTAACATCACCACTGTCAGCGATTTTATCAGCATTACTATTTAATGCAGTTATTATTCCATTACTCATTCCATTGGCGATGAAAGGTATCGCATATAAACCAATGAGTTCGAATGCACTACTTGGCCGAAACCTACTTATTTATGGACTTGGCGGAGTGATTGTACCATTCATTGGAATTAAAGTAATTGATATAATTGTCGGCTTGTTCATATAAGGAAGAGGGGAAAAAGATGGCGAAGAAACAAAGTATACTATCACCAATTATCCGTATTACTTTTACATTTTTAGTGTTGTGCGGGCTTGTATATCCGCTTATTGTTACTGGTATTGCACAAGCAGTAATGAAGGATAATGCGGATGGAAGTCTAATATATAATGATAAAAATGAAGTGATTGGTTCTAAATTAATTGGTCAAAACTTCACGGATCCACGTTATTTTCAAGGGCGTGTTTCTAGTATTGAATATAAGGCTGAAGCATCTGGTTCAAATAACTATGCACCATCTAATCCAGATTTAGAGAAACGAGTAGAGAAAAGTATTGAAGAGTGGAAGAAACAAAATCGGGCTGTTCCGGTAACAGAATTGCCGATTGATCTAGTGACGAATTCAGGTTCAGGGCTAGATCCTGATATTAGTCCGCAGGCAGCTTCTGTGCAGGTGGATCGTATCTCTAAATTAACGAATATTCCGAAAGAAACGCTAAATCAGTTGATTAAAGATCAAACAGAAGGTGCTGCACTTGGCTTATTTGGAGAGAACCGCGTAAACGTTTTAAAGTTAAATTTAGAATTGCAGAAACTACTGAAATAGAAACAACGCTACCTCAATCTAACGGATTGAGGTAGCGTTGTTTCGAAAGAAAGGTTGTGAGTGTTTTGTATGCGGATGACTATAAACCAACTTTTCAAAGGCGAACACCAGAAGAGTATTTAGAATATATTCGTCAGCAAAACCGCGGGAAGTTAAAGTTATATGTAGGAGCGGCTCCAGGAGTAGGAAAAAGTTATAAAATGCTCTTTGATGCAAGAGAAATGAAAAAGGATGGTACGGATATTGTAATTGGTTTAATTGAAACGCACGGTAGAAAAGAGACGGAAGAAGCAATTGCTGATTTAGAAAAAGTTCCTTTAAAAGAAATAGAGTATAAAGGGAAAGTATTTTATGAACTCGATGTGGAAGGAATTATAAAACGTGCACCGCAAGTCGTTGTTGTGGATGAACTTGCGCATAGCAATATTCCTGGATCTAAAAATAAGAAACGTTATATGGATGTACAGGAATTGCTAGATGCCGGTATATCCGTCTTATCAGCTTTTAATATTCAACATTTAGAAAGTGTTCATGACATTGTTGCTCAAATTACGAATGTTAAAGTGCGAGAACGTATTCCAGATTTTATTTTACAAAAAGCAAATGAAATTCAGCTCGTTGATGCAACGCCGGAAGTATTAAGGAAGAGGTTAATAGATGGAAAGATATATAAGGAAGAAAAAATAGAGCAAAGCTTACAAAATTTCTTTACGCTTAATAATTTAGGGGCACTAAGAGAATTATCACTTCGGGAAGTGGCAGATGATATGGACGAGAAAATTAGCCAAACAGTAATAGAACCGATTGGTGTAAAAGAAAAAATTCTTGTTTGTGTACAATACAGTTCGACAGCGGAGAAATTAATACGACGGGGATGGCGCATGGCTGATCGGTTAAATGCTGAATTGTACGTATTAAACGTTGAGAGGGAAAATATAGATTCTATTTCAGCTGGGAAAAAGCAGACGATTGAAGAGTGGAAGTCGTTAACGAATCAATTTGATGCGAGTTTTGTTTTAGAAGAGGCAAAAGGAAGAAAGCCAGCGGATGTTATTATTGAAGTTGCGAAAAGACTACAAGTAACGCAAATTTTACTCGGACAATCAGCAAGAACAAGGTGGGAAGAAATTCGAAAAGGTTCAATTGTAAATGAAATTATGAGAGAAACGAAGTATATTGATATTCATATCGTTGCAGATCAAAGAGTTTAGAATAGAGACCATCTATAGGTCTCTATTTTGCTTTTTGTACAGCCTGAAAACGTAGCATTTTCATTGCGCATAAAATGATAAATAGAAATGTAATTGCACCTAGGAAGAAAATCCAAAAGTAATTTTGATTAAATACAAGAAATCCACCTACAAGTGGCCCTGTGCCCATACCGAGATAGCGTATGAAGTTATACATACCGATGGCTGTTGCGCGTTCTTGTACGAATTCCTCCGTTAATAAAGTAGTGTGAGTTGGCATAGAAAGTCCCATGCTAAAACCGTATAAAGAGGTAACGATAATGACGGTTGGGATATTGTTGCTATATGCTAAAGAGAATAAAGTGATACATATAATATTGAAGAAACTAGTGATGAATAAAGCTTGCTTTGTTGTGAGGCGTTTTTGCAAAAGCTTGTAGCAATAACTTCCTAGCATGATAGAAAGAGACATTGGTACAAACATAAGACCAATTGCATTTGCAGCTAAATGAAATGAATTTGCTAAAATGCTCGGTAAAAAAACGAGAAAGCAAAAGTAAATACAAAATTGAATGAAGCCAATAAGAGTAATAGAAAATCCAGTTTTATTTTTTAAGATAAACCAGCAATTTTTTTTTGCTTGCGGTTGCTTACTTACAGTTGGCTTTGTTTCTGGAAGTAGTGAAATGTTTATAATTAATAAGATAATGCCAAGTGTAGATAAAAAGAGAAATACGGATAAGTGGCCATTTATACTGCCGAGATAACCACCTATGAGAGGGCCAATCGCAGGAGCGAGAGCAAGTAACATTTGATACAGGCTCATCGCTTCTCCGCGTTCTTTTCCTTCAAATAAATCGCCGATAATCGTTGCTGAAACTACAGGTATAGCCGCTATTCCTATAGCTTGAACAGCTCTAAAAAAGAGAAATAAATAAATGTTTGCCGAAAAAGCACATCCGATTGAACCAATTGTACTAATGACTAAACTAGGGATAAGGACAGATTTTCTCCCTTTTGTATCAATTAAAGGTCCATATACGAGCTGCATAATTGCAAGAACGAATGTGAAAAGTGAAACTGTTACATTTACAAGATAAAGAGAAGTGTGAAAAGAATTTTGAATCATCGGTAAGATAGGTGTGTAAATATTTTGAGCGAAGGAACCGAGTAAGGCACTAATACAGACAACATATAAAATGAAAGTTAGTTTAGATTTTTTCATCTTGTTAACCTCCTTGTATTTTAGTTTCCTTGGAAACTAAAATTATTTTAACATGATTTTCTCACTTGTAAAGATGAAAAAATAATTTTAAAATGGTATATAGTTAAATTGTTTCTTTGGAAACTTAGGAGGCGAACGGATTGAAGCATACAACGAAGCAAATGGAAATACTGTCGGACATTCGTACACTTTTGCATAAAAAAGAAGAACATTTAAAACGACAAAACGAGAAGTTTTTTTATGAGACAGGTGTAAGTAGTATGTCTTTATCTGAGTTACATGTAATCGAATGTATCGGAAAAAATGGTTTGATGAATGTAACGGCAATCACGATAGAAATGGGCATGACGAAGGGAGCGATCTCTAAAATTTGTACAAAGTTGTTTCAAAAGCAATTCGTTGAGAAGATGCAAATGTTAGATAATCAAAAAGAAATCTTCTTCCGCTTAACGGAAAGTGGGAATGAAATATATATAGCTCATGAAAAATTGCATAAGCAAGCTGAAGAAAAGTGGCTGTTACTTTTAGATGGTTATACGAAAGCAGAGCAAGACTTTATTCAAAGGTTTATAAAGGATGTCTCAGATCATTTGGAAATATAATTGGAAGAAAAAACTCCTTTTTCTCAAGTCTTTTGAATATAATTTCTGAAAGAACTCATATATAATAGAAAAAGATACTTAACATGGTGAATAATTAAAGAGTCAATATATATAGAGGAGAGAGTAACATGCTTGAAAATACGGGGTTAGTATTAGAAGGCGGCGGTATGCGTGGTGTATATACGGGCGGGATATTAGAATATTTTATGGAACAAGATTTATATTTTCCATATGTAATCGGTGTATCAGCTGGTGCTTGTCATGCAGCGTCGTATCTTTCCAGACAAAGAAATAGAAATAAAACAGTAAATATTGATTATGCATCACACCCGCAATATTTATCGTATAAAAACTTATGGAGAAAACGCCAATTATTTGATATGGAGTTCATTTTTCATGAGATTCCAGAAAAGCATGTACCGTTTGATTTTGAAACATACTTTAATAGTCCAGAGCGTTTCCTTGTAGGCACAACAGATTGTGAAACAGGACAGTCTGTTTATTTTGAAAAAGAGGGGACAAATGATGATGCACTAAATTTATTACAAGCATCTAGTTCATTACCTTTCATTGCACCTGTAGTAAATTACCGTGGTAAGCAGTTATTAGATGGAGGAATTTCTGATCCGATTCCAGTTCGTAAAGCGCAAGAAGATGGATTTAAAAAATCAGTCGTTATTTTAACGAGAAATCACGGTTACGCGAAGAAAAAATCAAAGTTTGGATGGATTGCAGCGAAAGCGTATAAAAAATATCCGAACCTTGTTAACACGATGCTGAATCGTTATGAAGTGTATAATGAAACGCTTCACTACATTGAAAAAGAAGAGCAAGCGGGTAATTTATTTGTTATTCGCCCAGAAGTGCCGCTTCAAGTAGATCGTATGGAAAAAGATACAGCAAAACTACAAAATTTATACGAGCAAGGCTATGAAGATGCAAAGAGACAGTTTGCAGATTTACAGTCGTTTTTACAAAAATAATGATTAGGCTGCGGAGAAGAATTTCTCTGCAGTCTTTTTATATTGCTACTTATACGTTACTTTTTAAAAATGTATGAATGTTTAAGTGTTTAAAGAGTTTGTAAAACATCGAGGTTTCTTATTGAGGAGAATTTATTTGAAGGATATTATGATGATGTAGCGCTACTAAACTATTAAATTTATGAGGTGCTTGTTAATGAAAGGAAAAGTTTTTTCAATTACGACTTTAGTATTATTAGCAACATCAATCTCAACAAGTGCATTCTATCCAACTCTAAGCGGTCACAAAAGCGGTAACCTACTATCTTACAGAGCTCAAACTACTACGAATCAAAATGCATCTCGTTGTTCAGTAGCAATTTCTTTTATTAAATCAAATGGAAATAATTCATATATTGAAAGCGCTTCAGACAAATTAGGATCCCATGAATCTGGAAGAGCATTAAACGCAACTGTGAGTAATGGTGCATATAACGCCTTTGGTGCAAAAGGACTATACTCGGAGCACTATGCGAATGAGAATAATGACTATCAAGAAGATACACACAAAGGTACTTTTGATAGTAATGGTAACTTACGATTACAGTGGTAAAAAATATTAAACAGTTGTTTTTATAAATATTTGGATAAGGAGAAGGGGATGTTCATCATCTCCTTCTTATTTAAAAGGAGCACAGACATGTACCTAGCTTTTAAAAATATAAAAAGTAATAAACTGTTTTTCTTAATTCTTCTTATGTCATTTTTTATTTCTTTTCTTTCTATATCAGTAGCCGCGCTTTTAACAGAGTCTAAACGAAATTTTATAGCTGCCTTTCAAATTGGTTTTCCAGAAAAGAATCAAACGTTAACTGTTCCGATAGCGAATGAAACCGAATTGGAAACGATAATTCCCCTCATACAAGATACTTTTGTGAAAAGTGATATTTACGTAGAAAATTTAAAAGCATTGAATAGTTCAGGGGCAACAAAGATCATAGCTGTGAACTTAAAAGATGATTATTATTGGAAGCCATATATTTCTGAAGGACAATATTTTCATCGTGAAAATGTAAACGATATGGTTGTTGGCGATCAAACGAATGTAGAGGAGTTATATGAATTTGATGATACATATAAAAAAATAGGAACTATATCAAGAAAGGACAGTGACGTCGGTGTAGCAGGCATATACGTTCCACTTCAAAACTTACCTACTATATCTAAAAAAGGTATTATCGCGAGTAAACAATTACAATTAACAGTTGTTAATCCTACATCATCTATTCATAACGAAATAAAAAAGTTTATGGGTAGGAGTAAAGAAGTGCTTTCGGGAGATGTTCAAATACTGAATGAACGAAATCTTCAGGAACTAGATGTGACACATGTAGATCCAGCAAATAAGTATTACTATAAATTCATTCTTGTTGCAATTGTTTCTGGCATTTCTGCGGTTTTATTTTGGATTTATAAAAAAGAAAAAGAGATTTCATTAAAAAAAGCAGTAGGTGCTTCTAATATATCTATTTATTGCGAACTATATATTCAAATTTTGTTTATTTCTCTAGTAGCGATGTTCTTAGTTTTTATTACGTTAGAAATGTTTTCGGGAACAATTCATACTTATTTTCAGACATACTTAGTAAAACCGTTAACACTATATGTATTGATATGCAATGTTGTTTTTATAATTCTTCTTACAATTTGTGTTACTGTAATTCCAATCAAGCACATTATAAATATATATCCCGGAAAACATTTAAGAACGTAGGAGGTCTTCATGTTTTTTATATTTGATTCTATACGGTCTGTGAAAAAACGGTTGTTACCAAGTTTGATTATAGTAATTTCTTTAATTATTGCATTTTCTTCAGCAATAGAATTTGTTAGTAATCTTTCCGGATATCGAAAAATGATGACGATAGCAAATAATTTATCGACTCATAAAAATTTCTATGAACTTTATGCGACGCAAGATATAACATTGTTTAGCGAAGAAAAAGCGAAAAATGATTATCAACATTTCATGCAAGGGTTATCTAATACGATACCAATAACAAATAAAACAAATTATTTGTTCCGTAACTATTCACTTAGTTTAAAAGAAGAAAATGGAACGATAAAGACTCTTATTGTTGATAAAGATATTAATAAGTACTTTCATATACGAATTTCACAAGGAAGATATTTTGAGGAATTGGAATTTCATAAATCAGTATTTGATATTAGACCTGTTATATTAGGGGCTAATTATATAGGTAAGGTATCTATTGGTGATGTTATACCATCTGGAAAAATGAAGCTAAAAGTAATTGGCTTTTTAGAAAAAAATTCACCATTCACATATCCTCGAAGCGGTGAAATATCGGATAATCGTATTACATTATTAGATGACATGGCGATTTTACCAATTGGAACAGAAGAAATAGAGTTCTATAGTGCAGAACTTTTATACAATGGGTTAATTATAGAAACAAATGAGAAGATAAATATAAATGAATTTCAAAAGAAAGTATTAAAGGTAACAGAAGGTAAGGGTTATTCGTATTATGTTACAAATCCGAATAAATTGTTAGAAAATGAAAAACAAGGTATTGATAATATGTCATACCCCTTATTATTAAGCGGTACAGTCTTATTTTTTTCATTTCTATCTATCGTATTAACATCAATGGCAGCACTTTATATGGAGTGTAAAAATATTTCTATTAAATCAGCGTTAGGTGCAAGCACTTTTCAAATATGTCTTCCATTTATTATTGAGTATATGTTGCTATTCGTTTTATCGATATGTTTAGGAATAATGTATTTTCAATGGGAGAATAGCGGAGTAATTGAAATTCAGAAAGGGCTAGAAAATAGTATAGTATCTTTCTTTGGAACGTTAAAAGTCTCTATAGAATCATTGGTTGTTATAGGTGCTTTATCAATTATAATGATCTTCATTATATATGCAATCATTTATTTCACTGTATTAAAAATAAAAAAATATATATGAAAGAGGTGTTATAGATGATTAGGCTTGAAAATGTAGCGAAGTGCTTTGGACATAGTAATTTTAGTGCTTTAAAAGATATTAATCTTACAATAGAACAAGGCGAAATGATAGCTATTATGGGCCCCTCTGGTTCAGGGAAATCTACTCTTCTTAACATTATTGGCTTAATTGATAGCCCCTCTACTGGAAAGTATTTTTTAGATGGAGTGGATACAAGTACATTAAAGGCAAACTATCATAAGTATAGAAATACGGAAGTGGGATTTGTGTTTCAGAACTTTTCGCTATTAGATGATTATACAGTTGTTGAAAATGTAATGCTTCCGCTTGTATATAGAAGAATTTCTCATAAGAAACGTATGCAAATTTCAAAAGAAATGCTGAAAATGGTAGGGATTGAGAGGCATATTAACAAATATCCTTACGAGTTATCAGGTGGAGAACAGCAAAGAACAGCAATAGCAAGGGCTTTAGCACAAGATACTAAAATTATCCTCGCTGATGAACCAACGGGTGCTCTTGATCAAGAAAACGGAAAGAAAATTATGAGCATCTTAAAAGAGATTCATAAACAAGGGAAAACGGTGCTAGTTGTAACACACGATCAAAAGGTAGCTGCATGCTGCCAGAGGACAATACGTTTGCTTGATGGATGTATGGTATAATATGGATAAAAGTATGTGAAGAGGTGATACATATGGAAAATGTATATAAAGGTCTTAGACATACTGGATTTACTATGTTGCTTATTTTTGGTGGTGTATTTTTACTGCGCTGGTTCATTCATGATGAAATGCTACTAGATCAGCTTATTGGGTTGAGTGTAGGGATGGTAATGGTTATTTCTTCAGTGTTCATTCAAAAGTACAGTAAAGAATTACAAGTAAATGAGAAGTGTTAAAAGTAACAAAAGAAAAGTAGAGCATCTAATTTCGATGCTCTACTTTTCTTTTATAAATAAAAAATCCCTCTTTATGAGGGATTTTAATGTGGTAAGAAAATTAATTGATAAGCAAACAAAATTCCAAATACATACACAAGTGGGTGAACAGCACGGAATTTACCTTTTGCCACTTTCATAAGTGGGTATGAAATAAATCCAAGAGCGATACCTGTTGCGATACTTGATGTAAGTGGCATGCTTAAGATTACTAAGAATGCTGGGAATGCTTCATCAAATGCGTCCCAATCGATGTGGCGAACTGATCCCATCATAAGACTACCAACGATAATTAATGATGGTGCAGTAATAGCTGATACACCAGAAACGGCACTTACTAATGGTCCGAAGAATGCTGCTAGTGCGAATAAAACAGCTACTGTAACAGTTGTTAAACCAGTACGACCACCAGCTGCAACACCAGCAGATGATTCAATGTACGCTGTTGATGGTGTTGTTCCGAACATAGAACCGATTGTTGCTGAGAATGAGTCAGATAGAAGAGCTCGTCCAGCTTTTGGAAGCTTTCCATCTTTCATAAATCCACCTTGTTGAGCAACGCCAAGTAATGTACCTGTTGTATCGAATAATGTAACAAGGAAGAATGAGAATACAACGCCGTATAATCCGTAGTTAATTACGTCAGATACAGCAGTAATTGGATTTGAAACGATAATTCCTTCTGGTAATCCAGGCATTGATGTAACACCGTTTGAGAATGTTAATTGTCCTGTGAAGAAAGCGATAATACCAGTTAATAGCATACCGATAAATAGTGCGCCATTTACATTTAAAGACATAAGGATAATAGTAATTCCAAGTCCAGCTAATGCTAGTAGAACTGGAGCAGAGTGAAGATCACCAAGTCCAACTAAGTTTGCATCATTTTTTGTAACGATACCTGTTAAACGTAAACCGATAAAGGCGATAAATAGCCCGATACCAGCAGTAATTGCATGTTTTAAGTTTTCAGGAATTGCTTCCATTAATTTTGTACGGAAAGATGTAAATGATAGCAAAATTAAAATCATACCTGCTACGAATACAGCAGAGAATGCAATTGCGAAAGTCATGCCTTCATGAGCTTTTACAACAGAGTAAGAGAAGTAAGCATTTAATCCCATACCTGGTGCAATTGCGATTGGTAAGTTTGTAAAGATCGCCATAAATAATGTTCCGACAACAGCAGCGATAATTGTTGCTGTAAATGCTTGTTCAAATGGAACACCTGCATCCCCAAGGATGACTGGGTTTACGACAATGATATATGCCATTGTTAAGAAGGTAATAATACCTGCCATAATTTCAGTTTTAATAGAAGTTTTATGTTTTGAAAGGTTAAACATATAAACATCCTTTCTGTTTACGAATAATTTTCACAACAGTTATATATAATATTCGTTTTTTAACTATTTTGCAATAGTTTTGTATAAAAAGTTTACAACAATTCATATTTTGTGTCTTAAATTCGAATATTAATCGTAACTTGATGTTTGAATTTCAGTTTTTATTATGCACATTATAAGAAAAAGGAGTTGAAAGAAGCTATGCCACAGCAAAAAAACTTTGTAACAATGCCAGCGCAACATCAAAATAAACAGCCTGGTATTGAATCATTAATGAATCCACTTCCGCAGTTTGAAGATTCAAATTATAAAGGTAGCGAAAAGTTAAAAGGAAAGAATGTATTAATTACAGGGGGAGATAGTGGGATTGGACGAGCTGTTTCCATCGCTTTTGCGAAAGAGGGAGCAAATATTGCGATTGCTTATTTAGATGAGGAAGAAGATGCAAATGAGACGAAACAACGTGTTGAAAAAGAAGGAGTAAAGTGTGTATTGTTGCCGGGTGATTTAAGTGATGAACAGCATTGTAAAGATGTTGTTCAAGAGACCGTCCAGCAGCTAGGTAGTTTACAGGTTTTAGTAAATAATGTCGCGCAGCAATATCCGCAGCAAGGACTAGAGTATATTACAGCAGAACAGCTAGAAAAGACTTTTCGTATTAATATTTTTTCTTATTTTCACGTTGCGAAAGCCGCACTTTCTCATTTGAAGAAAGGAGATGTCATTATAAATACGGCATCTATCGTTGCATATGAAGGGAATGAAACGTTAATTGATTATTCCGCAACAAAAGGAGCTATTGTTGCTTTTACAAGATCACTTTCTCAATCATTAGTACAAAAAGGAATTCGTGTAAATGGTGTTGCGCCGGGACCGATTTGGACACCGCTTATTCCATCGAGCTTTGATGAGAAGAAAGTCTCTCAGTTTGGGAGCAATGTCCCGATGCAAAGGCCTGGTCAACCATATGAGTTAGCGCCGGCATATGTATATTTAGCGTCTGGTGATTCTTCTTATGTTACGGGACAAATGATACATGTAAATGGGGGCGTTATTGTAAATGGATAGTTTTCATTTATAAGAGCAAAGTAAAGCTAATTACAATTATTATGGTGAGCGCTAGGGGGGATATAGGTGAAAAGGGTATGTTTCGTTTTACTATTATTTTTCTTCCTACCGGTTAGTGCTTTTGCTGATACAGATCATTTAATATTAGTGAATCTTACCACAAACCAGTTGTCTTTTTTTGAGAATGGAAATTACACAAAAACATTTCCAGTAACGACTGGAAGAGATCGTACACCTACGCCTGAAGGTAATTTTTGTATTATAACTAAATTTAAAAATAAAGAATACCATCGAAAAAAAATAGCTGGGGGTGCACCGAATAACCCTCTTGGTACGAGATGGCTTGGGCTAGATAAGAATGAATATGCGATTCACGGGACAAATCGGGAATGGACGATTGGAAGTAGGGAATCAAATGGCTGTATTCGCATGCATGACAGGGATATACAATGGTTATATGACCGAGTACAATTACAAACAAAAGTAATCATTTCTCGTTTTCATACGAGCCCCGAATATGAAGCGAATAAGCTTGGTTATCGCGTTGTGAGCTGGAATGGACGAAAAATAGAAGAAGAACAAATTGGAGTACTTACGTTAGTAGACCGCGCAGATATATATTGGCAAGAACCAAATGGACAGTTAACGAAAGTGAAAACGGTATTGCCGAACGAAAGATATCCAGTGTACTCAAAGCGAAAAGATGGAATATATTATATAGGAAACAATTCGTATATTATAGATGAAACAGGAGAGAAAATTCGTTACGAGCAAATTCCTTCTTCGATCTTAAGTAATATATATAAACGGAAATACAATGTTCCGTAATGGCTACCGTATTACAGACGGTAGCTTATTTATACTTGGAGTTTAACTGCAACTATTGTATTTTGCTGAATATAATACAGTACAGATAGGGGGCGGTTATATTATGAAAAGTGAATTTGCGTTTAAAGTTTTCTTAGTAACGACCTGTTTATTTATCGTGTATTTATATGCGTTTCTCGTCTTTTCTTTTTATGTTCCATATGTTGATTTAATATTATTCTTCGGATTTATTTGGGCGTTTGTGAAAGCGAGGGAAGGAGAGAAGAGTATATATCGGCGCATTACCCTATGCGGGACGGCCGTTCTCGTTATTTTATATTTTTTTATTATGCATGATTTTTGGAGAGGGATGTAAAAAAGCATACGATGAATCGTATGCTTTTTATGTTTAATATTTAGGCTTAAATGTATGACAACAAGTCTCTACACTCGTTGCTACAGAACTTTCTAGCGTCTCGTTTGTTAAAACAGCAGCTGTATATGAATCATTTTCAGTTTGACCAGTTTCATCTGCATCAGGCTGAACGACGATCGCACTTGCTTGACAAAAGTTACCTTGTCCCCAAAAAGAACAGTTGGAAACAGAACATCTTACTTCTGGCATAAAACCCCCTCCTTATACATTAGTGTGAGATTTTACGCCCATTTCATGTGTAGAAGGAGTTTCCTTTTCTCGTTACTTTTTCGTTTGCTCAAGCCATTCTTTTAATTTGTCTTTTGGCTGTTCACCGCTAATACGGCTTACTTCTTTGCCATCTTTAAAATGAATGATTGTTGGTGTACCTTGAATTTTATATTCATCCCAAGGAGCATCTAGTTTTTCAATATCCATAACTTTCATATCAACGTTCAAGTCTTTAGCCATCGGCACTACGACAGGAGATAATTTTTGGCAATGAACGCAAGATGTTTGATAAAAGTATACTGTTTCTTCTTTTTTCTCTTTTAAGTTCTTTTGAAGATCTGAAAGAGAGATTTTATTTGTGTAGTAGTCAGAAACGTTTGTCTTACTTTCAGTAGGATTATCAATTTTTTGGCTAGTAGCATTTTTTTCTTCCATTTGTGTTACTGCAAAAATTGCCACGAACAAGGCGATAATAATACCACCAAATATAAGCATTTTTTTCATTCTTTCATCTCCTTATTTGTTTTTGATGACAATAAAGCTACAAACAGCGATTGTAATAAAGCCGATAAGTGCTAAAAACGGGATTGTCACAAAGCCGAACCAGTTTATGTATTCTCCCGTACATGGTACACGTCCACAAGCTGCCCCAGCTGCTGAAAATGCTGCGACTTTTTGAATTGCATAGTGATATAAAGAAATACAAGCGCCAATAGTTGCGATTGGTAAAGAATAACTTGCGATGCGATAGTCTTTCTTTGCTACAGCAATACCAAGCCATAAAACGAATGGATACATAAAAATGCGTTGATACCAACAAAGGACACAAGGCTCAAATTTCATGATTTCGGAAAAGTACAGACTTCCTAGTGTAGCGACAAAAGAAGCTCCCCATGCGGTAAGTAAAGCATATTCTTGCTTTTTTTCTCGTCCCATATTTTATACCTCTCTTATAATAGTTACATACTAAATTATAGTATGAAGTGGTATAGAAAAGAAAGAAAAAATATGTTTATCAATAAAAGTTTTATAAGAGGAAACTTTTATTGGTATTAATATTTTAAAAAAGCGCCATTCTCCTAAAGAGAATAGCGCTATATTTTACATTTGAATTTGCTCTACTTCTTCTACATGCGACTTTTGGGATGCATGGTCAATATATTGAAATAGGAGCTGCAGTTGTTTATCAACTTCTGGTAGTTCTTTGCTGTATTGATAAGCGTGTAAAAAATGCTCAATACGCTTAGAAAATAATTGATCGTTCGTTTGAACCA
Organism: Bacillus cereus group sp. BfR-BA-01355; assembly: GCF_022663675.1. Classification (NCBI taxonomy): domain Bacteria; kingdom Bacillati; phylum Bacillota; class Bacilli; order Caryophanales; family Bacillaceae; genus Bacillus; species Bacillus cereus group sp. BfR-BA-01355. Next base: position 30,128 of record NZ_JAKUFY010000022.1, on the reverse strand, counting down.
TGAGAACGAGTAATTTATCCCAATTACAGCAATACGTGTAATAGAGAGCTTTATCATAGTCGTTATATGTTTGCACTGTGTACCCTCCTTACCGAGAGTTATATATAGTGTGTGATAAGTAAGGAGAAATACACTTGAAAGAATTTGTTAAGAAAAAAAGAGAATGAAAAGAAAAAACGAGGAATTCCCTCGTTTTTTAAGCTTTTGGCATTGGCGTAGGTGTTGGTTTGCCATAGCCTTCTTTGTATTTATTATCGATATAGTTACGAATTTCAAGCGTTGATTTTCCTTTTTGTTTCATGGAAGCAGATTCAACTGCGATTTCTAGGCAATTGACGCAAGTCGTTGCGTGGGAATCCCAAACAACTTCACCATTCTTTTTAATTTCACGAATAAAGCAGTTTTTATTATTTTTATGTCCTACACTTTCACCGCAACCACAATAGCATGGAATCCAATCTAATAGCTCTGCATTTTGCCCAGCGACGGTGTAAATATCTTTCATTTGTGGATCAAGCTTATCTAGGAAGGTCGGAAGTGTGTCGACTCCTTTTGTTTTCTCTTGAATGTCAGCTTGTTGAGTGTGGGATGCATGGTCATGTTCTTCTTTTTTTGATTCAGAAGATTTTTGGTCATTTGTACCAGTACTTCCGCATCCAGCAAGAATTAAGCTTAGTACTGCAAGTAAAGAAAATACATACTTTTTCATTCGCTTGTCCCCTTTACAAATGTATTAATCAAATTGTATCAGAGATTATGGAGTGTCGGGTGAAGATTTTTTCGACTGATTTTTGAAACGCCATCTTAGCGAATGAAATAGAAATAAAATTGGGATATAAGCGTATACAATATATAAACCCGCTTGAGATAGTACGGTATTTAATGTATTGATACTTTCACGGTTTGTGAAAAGCAGAGAAGCTGAAAATATGATGAAAATAAAAAACGGTAATGTAAATTTAAATGAAATATGAAAGGAACGCTTCATCGTTTGACATGATGACCAAATGGTTAAGCAAAGATTTGGTAAAATAATTAAAAACCAAACGAAAATAATAATATATTCAAAACGCTGAATAAAAGGAACTTTAATTATTTTTAACATTGTTAAAGTAGGCCAAATAGTACGGTTTAATTGACCCTCACTATAATACATAAAGGATACGATAGCTAAAACTACATAAATTAAGGTGCTAAAAGCAATTCCAGCATGGGCCCATCGTTTTAAAGATTTTCCTTTTTCAATAAAGGGATAAAAGATAAGAATTGTTTCAAACCCCAGAAATTCCAATGCAGAGTGTTTTGCAGATATAAGCATGTCAAAAGGTGAATGTGTAAAAATAGGTAAAATATTACGGAAATGAGCATATTTCATTGGATAGATTAAAAAGAATACAACGAAAATAGGAAGAACAATACCCCAAAAACATATCCCTGTCACAGAACGGAAGCCACCTTTTATAATGTAGTAAGTGACTAACAAAAACATAAGCGTAAGTTTCCATAACTTAATGGTAGGGAAAATCCAAACTTGTATCACTTCCATATATGTACGAAGAACAGTAAGGCAAAATAATAAGCAATAAAGAGTGAAAATTACAGAAAATATAGAGCCAAACCACTTTCCAAAGGTTGTTGTATGGATACTAATTAAATCTCCGTCTTTTTCAAGCATTTTTAACATACAAAACAGCACAATATGAGTTGCAATTCCCGCAATAATAAGAGAAATCCAGGCATCATAACCAGCGTTTTTTAAAATTACACGTTGATATCCGAGAATTCCTATACCAATCTGGAGAGAATGCAATAAAATAAATGCAAAATATGGAGAGACTGTCTTTGTTTTATTTATTGTATTCATTGCTTATTTCACCTCACTATTCTCCGATTCCAGATTGTACAATATTAAGATCTAAATTTATATCCACCGCTACATTTTTATACATATTTCGAATTTGTTTTATATTCCATTTTCTTGTATGGCTTCTAATTTCATCTCGTATTCCTAAAGGATCAATTTCCTTTTCTTGAAATTGTTTTATTAAATCTTCACAGTCTTTTTCGACATTTCGTTCAATTTGTTTTTTTATATAGTTGATATTTGTTTTTTTTCTTAAATCAATCCAATTAGGAGAGTTTTTAATTAATCCATTTAATTTTAAATGGATTTTTACTTTTGGTATGTCGCCAGATTGATCTATATCATACTTATTTTCCCCAGCTAAGTTTTGTATAACAACCATGCCTTTATGTTTATCCTTTGTTATCGCAGCTTCGTAACGTCCATTTTTCGTAGGGTTAATAAGTAATTTTGCTAAAACAGAATGTCTTTTATCCGTATACATGACGACTTTATCGCCTTTTAAAAAGGCAAGTCCTTTGACAGCGACAGAATGATTATCGTCCATTTTAATATAAGGAACATAGGCATCACATACAGAAGAGTAATAATTATATAAAAAAATGTTTAATTCGGTTTGTGGAATGTTCTCATTTCTTATATTTTGTTCGAGTAAATCAGCAATATATAAAGACCCATTTTTTTTTCCGTAATTTAAAAGCTCTTCAGCCGATCCATCTACAATTGCTAGTTGTACATCACGCCCGATATTTGGGTCACGTTGTAAGTTAGTAATAATCTCTCCCATTCCGCGTTCTCCTAGAGCTTTTCCAAATAGGACGACACGCATTTGACCTACAACAACATTGTGAGGAGATTTCGCATTCAATCGTGAAGCAATTGTTTCAAGTGAACGGGCAGATGTTGTTTGCGTCTCTGGCTTAGACTTTACACCATGTGTGTACTCTGGGAATAGAATAGTTCCTTGGAATCTTTTGTTTTTTGTGATGTCAAATCCAGCAATATGAATAATACGCTGTGCATCCACTATATACGTTTGTGTACAGCCAGTTTGTAAAACGAAGAAGATAATGATAAGGTGCAATAAAACTTTTTTCATTCATTCTCACCATCACGTTTTTGCTTCGATTTGTTTGGATTATAGCGCCATTTTGATTTTGGTCTAAGAAAAGAAGGTCTTTGTGCCGTTTGACTAAATGGTAATCGAAGAAAACCTTCTGCTGTACCTAAACCACGAAATGGATATAAAGGTAATAAATAAGGTGATCCAAGTGATTTTAATTTAATTAAATGAGCTAAAATAAATACAAATCCGACAATAAGGCCTAATCCTCCGAATGCACCGGCTAAAAGAATAAGCGGAAAGCGTAACAACCGGATAGTAGAAGACATCTTTACGGTTGGTGTTGTGAATGATGCAAGAGCGGATAAAGCAACTGCAATTAGTAAAATAGTACTTGTCAAAGCCGCTTCAACAGATGCTTGGCCAATTACAATCCCCCCAACAATTCCAATCGTTTGTCCGACTTTTGTCGGTAAACGCGCTCCCGCTTCACGAAGCAATTCGATTGTAATTTCTAAAAAGAGTGCTTCTAGAATAGGAGGGAAAGGTACGTTAGCTCTCGAGAAAATAATAGGACCTAGTAAATCGGCAGGAATCATTTGATAATGATATGTTAAAGCCGCTGTATAAATAGCGGAGGAAAACAGAGAAAATATAGCTCCGAAAAAACGAATAATACGAAAGAACGATCCAATCATCCACGGTAAATAATAATCTTCTGGTGAAATGAAAAAATCCAGTAACGTTGTTGGTCCTGATAAAGCATATGGAGAGCCATCTGTTAAAATTAAAACTTCCCCGTTAATTAACGCAAATACAGCTCGATCTAATCGCTCTGTAGGTAATAGAACAGGAAAAGGTGAATTGCTATTATCACTAATAAATTGCTCAATCATAGTTGAATCAAATGGGACATCAAAGTCAATGTCTTCTAGCCGTTGAATTGCGGCGTTGACAAATTGTTCATTTGTAATTCCTTCTATATAAGCAACTGCTACTTTTGTTTTTGATATAGATCCGACGGTAACTTCTTTAAAAATGAGTTGCTCCGTTACGATATTTCGGCGTAATAAGTGGATATTTGTATCAAGGTTTTCAACGAAACCGATTTTAGGCCCGATTACGCTATACTCATTTTCTGTATCGTTATATAATCGTTTTCCTAAAACAGTACTTTCGGCACGAATTAAAGCATATTGATCAGGATTCGAATTGTTTTTTAAGCGTATTAAAATATATCCACCTAATAATTTTTCACGAATATCATCAATAGAAGGGGATGTAATGATATCTTCAATAGAGATGATATTACATAAATCAGAGATGTTTTGGATTTGTTCCGATTCCTTTTTTATAGGAGTTAAAATGAATTGTTTAATAATAAGTGCTTCCACGACAGATTTATAATAAAACAAGCACAACGTTTCATCTTTAAGTATGTTATAAGAGACAAAATCGCTTGATTCTTTCATGGTTTGTATAAATTCTGGAATAGAACAAAGTGTTTTTGTATTAGTCTTTTTTGATTTCTTAGATGATAAACCGAACATTTTCTCACCCCTAACTTACATCATTTACTTGTGTTAGTTTTTGGGAAAGACGGGAATTTATACTTAAAAATTGAAAGTTCATAAAGAAAAGGAAGAGTGGTGAATGGCTCTTCCTTTTTAGCATTTTAATTTGTTTTTTGTTCTTTAATAGACTTCACTAATTTCATCATTTCCGCCCGTATATCTTCTCTTTTTACATTTAATTTTTCGGCAATTTGTTTAATGTCCATTCCATCTTTTTTCATTTTTAATACATCATCAAGAGGGGTATTGCTTTTTTGAGAGATGATTGTTAACACAGTAAGGTGACGCAATTTGATGTTATATTCTTTCATTTTTTGTTTTAGCTGATCCGGTGTGGATTTTTGCATAGTTGCTAACTGTTGTAGCAGTGCTTGCTTTGTTTCTTTATTCATATGATGTTTTTTCAGCTTACTTGGATCTACACCGAAATGCTCGGCTGTTTTCTCCCAAGATTTATTTTGCTTATAGTAAGCTAAAACGTCTTTTATTTCTTTATTACTAATCCTTGCAATGTGAGCAGCCCTCCAAATTTCATGTTTGTTATAGCCAAGTTTTTCTAGCGATTGCATTTCTTCTTCTGAAATTGGTTTATGATGATGTATCGTTACTTCTTTTGGCGTGGCAGCGGACGTAGGGAAGGTGGATATCCCGCATAATAATGCTGCCATAGTCATACTTACTGCGATTTCTTTGTACATGTAAACTCCTCCTAGATGGATAATGTAGAAAACTGTACACATATCATTTCCATAAAATGTGAAATACTTGTGAACAAGTTAAGTTTTTTTATTCACAGTATGAAATGACATTTTTAGAAGTTTTCCAACATAAAACATTGATTAATAGTAAAAAACTAAGGTATAATCGAAATTGAAAATCAATATCAATAACAAATGTATACATATAGATGAAAATAAGGGAGAGAAAAATATGACTACATATACTTCCATCGCAAATGTGATTAAAGAAAGACGCTCTGTACGTACATTCACAGATAAAGCTGTAGATAAAGAGTTATTAATTGAACTATTAAACGACGCAACGTGGGCACCGAATCATAAACACCGTGAACCATGGAATTGTAAATTATACATTGGAGAAGGTCGCAAAAAATTAGTAGACGCAGTATTAAACTCTTTCACAGAAGAAGAAAGAGCGAAACGCGGCAAAATTTTATCAGATCGTTTCTTAAGCACGCCCGCACAAATCGTTGTTTATATTAATGAAGATCCACGTCAAATTCAACGTGACGAAGATTACGCTGCAACATGTGCATTTATGCAAAACTTCCAACTGCTTGCTTGGGAACGTGGATTAGGTTGTGTTTGGAAATCAGGCGGATTAAACTATAATCCATTATTTATAGAAGGACTTGGTTTAACAAGAGGTCAACGTATCGTTGGAATTCTTCACCTTGGCTATTTCGATAAAGCACCAGAAGGAAAAGCTCGTACTCCGATTACGGAGAAGATGGAGATTATTGAAGGTTAATAGATAAGACATTCTCGTTTTTGCGGGGGTGTCTTTTTATTATGCAATCAATCCTCATGAAAGCTTGTTCTCCATCATACACTTTCTTAAGGGAAAGTGTAAGGAGGGAAAATAATGAGAGCAAGTGACGATAAAGCACTGCAATATGCGATTGCGGAAATTACGGAAATTGCGACTGGATTTGGGCTTGATTTTTATCCGATGCGTTATGAAATATGTCCAGCGGAAATTATTTATACATTTGGTGCATATGGGATGCCGACGCGGTTTTCACATTGGAGTTTTGGAAAACAGTTTTTTAGAATGAAATTACAATACGATTTAGGTCTTAGTAAAATATACGAACTCGTTATTAACTCTGATCCATGTTACGCCTTTTTATTAGATACGAACTCGTTAATTCAAAACAAATTAATTGTAGCGCACGTTTTAGCACACTGTGACTTCTTCAAAAATAATATTCGTTTTTCAAATACGAAGCGAGATATGGTAGAAAGTATGGCGGCAACAGCGGACCGTGTGAAAGCGTATGAGCATAAGTACGGAAAAGCAGAGGTAGAAACATTTTTAGATGCCGTACTTGCCATTCAAGAGCATATTGACCCATCGATTATGCGTCCAAAACTTGCGTGGAGTATTGAAGATTTAGAAGAGGATGTAGAAAAGAAAAAGATATCACAGTACGATGACTTATGGAATTTAGATGATCGAAACAAAAAGAGAGAACGACCTAATATGCATAAAAAGAAGAAAATTCCGCCGCAACCAGAGAAAGATTTACTCCTCTTCATTGAAGAATATAGCCGTGAGCTAGAAGATTGGCAGCGAGATATATTAACGATGATGCGTGAGGAAATGCTATATTTCTGGCCGCAGCTTGAAACAAAAATTATGAATGAAGGCTGGGCATCATACTGGCATCAACGCATACTCCGTGAAATGGACTTAACATCTTCTGAAGCGATTGAATTCGCAAAGCTTAATGCAGGTGTAGTTCAACCATCAAAAACAAGTATTAACCCATACTACCTAGGTATTAAAATGTTTGAAGATATAGAGGAGCGCTACAATAACCCGACAGAAGAAATGAAACGACGCGGTGTAAAACCAGGATCTGGCCGTGACAAAATCTTTGAAGTACGCGAAATCGAATGGGATGTATCATTCTTAAGGAACTACTTAAACAAAGATCTCGTAATGAGAGAAGATATGTACTTATTCCAACGCCAAGGAAAAGAATATAAAGTAATAGATAAAGAGTGGGAACATGTACGTGATCAGCTCGTAAATATGCGTACAAATGGTGGCTTCCCGTACTTAGTAGTAGAAGATGGTGACTACTTAAAGAACGGAGAGTTGTACATTAAACATAGTTACGAAGGAATTGAGCTCGATTTAAAATACTTAGAAAAAGTACTGCCATACATTCATCAGTTATGGGGAAGAACGGTGCATATGGAGTCGATTGTGGAAAGTAAGGGCGTTGTGTTTTCTTATGATGGGAAGATGGTGCATCGGAAGTATGTGTGATGAAAAGAATGGACATAGAATGCTATGTCCGTTCTTTTTTATTTGGGGCAAAGTTAAATATGCTATTCTTGAAGAAAGGGAGTTATATAGAGAAATGGAGCGATTCAAATGAGCAAAATAGGGGTATGCAAGGTAGATATTACGCCGCCTGTCGGTATTGATTTTGTTGGATACCATAGAGAGACAGGAATAAATAATATTGAAGAGCATATTTATGGGACAGTTTTTGTATTTGAAAAAGATGAAATGAAAACTGTGTTTATAAGCATTGATAATATTGGGATGTTAGTAGAAGATACGAATATTATTCGTGAGCGCGTAGCTAGCAGGCTTCATGTGCCATTTGAGCGAATAACAGTTGTTTATACACATACACATTCTGGTCCGGAAACTGTTGGTGAGCAAGCTTTAGTAAAGTCGTATAAAACGAGTTTAGTAAATAATGTAGTGCACGGTGCTGTTACTGCAAATAATAACTTGGGGCTATGTGAAGTTGGCTGGAGTGTTACGACAGGTGATATTGGGATAAACCGAAGAGAGAGAACATCTGATGGAAGAGCAAAGATGGGAACAAATATAGAGGGTGTTGTAGATAAGCGAATTGGCATGTTAGCAATAAGAAATGCTGAAACGAAGGAGCTATCTGGGATTATTGTATTTTGTACTGCGCATCCGAATGTTTTAAAAGGTGATAGCGATGTATTATCAGCGGATTATCCTGGAATGACGAGGGAGATTCTTGAGAAAATCGTAAATTGCCCTGTTATTATTGTGCAAGGAGCTGCTGGTAATGTAAATGCGAAGTATCGCGGTTCAAGGGAAGCAGTAAAGCAAATGGCTTACACACTTAGTGGACATGTATTAACAATATTGCCAATAGTTACATATAGCCCAATTGTAAATTTAAGAACAGTTTCGAGTATGATGCAAATGAAGTTGAAAGATATTCCTGAAATGAATGAGATACGAAGCATGGCTCAATTGGCGGAGAAGCAGTGGGGTGTGAACACGGACGAGTGGCTTACTATCGTTTTAGAGAAATATAAGCAAGGTATTCGGCAGTTACGTATTGATTTAGAAGTTCAACTGTTTCAAGTTAATGATGGAATGTTCTTTGGTATACCGATGGAACCTTTTTCAGAAACCGCGTTAGAAGTGAAAGAGAGTCTTCAAAATGAAATAGCCTTTCTTGGTGGATATACGAATGGATATATTGGTTATTTACCGACAAGGGAAGAGTTTACATATGGTGGATATGAAGTAGAATTAAATCCTGTTGTATATGGGCCTGTTACGAATTTATTGATGCCACCGGAGAAAAATACTGCGGAGCTGATTGTGAAGAAGGTTACGGGCTTATGTAATAAAGTGAAGCTTTAATAAGACAGATTTTTGAAAGCAGAGTAAAGAATATAAATAATTGTTTGAGTTTATTAAGTCAATGTAATTAACAATGATTATCATTGTTAATTACATTGACTTCTAAAAAAAGAAAAACTAGAATTTATAAAGGGATCCTCAATTGTTTGCTATCACTTGTATAGGAGGTAAGTTATGTTGGATAGCTTTATTTCTATAAGATGCAGGTTGGCTCTTTATCGTTTTGGTGTTCTTTTTATATTTTTTTGCATAGTATTTTTGGTGCATCAGAAGGTGTATGCAGAAGATGTACCGTGGACATCGGTCTCAAATGAGGGAGAACGTGAACTGTTTCAAGAACAATCATTGTATAGTAATGATCGAAGGGGAGAAGATCTTGTTTCGCCCTCATTTGAAGGGCGAAAACATGGTGGGGAAGATTGGGGAGCATATTTGGAAAATAGTACGTTAAATTATTCACCTAATATTCTTACCTATTCTGTTATAGGAAGCGATGATCGAATACGGGTTAATGATACAAATTCATATCCGTATAGCGCTATAGTCCATGTTGCGACTCAGTATAATAGTGGAGAAGTTTATGGGTGTACAGGAGCACTAATTAGTAAAGATACAGTGCTTACAGCTGGACATTGTATTTACAATAAAGAAATTGGTGGATGGGCGACAAATGTTATTGTGACCCCTGGTAGAAATGGAAACCAAGCACCGTATTTACCTTATAGTTGGACAAAACTCTATTCAGTAAGTGGATGGACTGATAATGAAAATTCAGATTATGATTATGGAACGATTAAATTAAATGGGTCTCCAGGAGATTATATTGGCTGGTTGGGATATAGAACTACCTATGTAGAATCACCAAAAGGTTTACTTGCGGCGATTCCTGGATATCCCGCTGATAAAATAGGAAATGAACGTTACACAATGTGGAGAGACTATGGTCCAATTGAGGGAGTTTCTCCTAGAATGTTAACATACAAGATTGATACTTATGAGGGGCAAAGTGGATCACCTGTATATCAGTATTTCGATACCGGTATCAAAATAATAGCCATTCATACAAGAGGAAATAAAAATATGAATTTTGGAAATCGGATAACAGACGATGTGTTTAATAATATTAAAAAATGGCCTGAATAAATATAGTAATTCTATTTGGATTTTGTATTGTATATTGGTCATAATCATGATGTCTAGTTATATAGTAAATAACGAAGAGAATGTTAGTAAAGTTGTTAATCCTATAACTTTCTATGTTCAAAATAAAGAGAAACAACAGATAAAAGACTTTGAAATTATGCTTATAAAAGATGAATTACCTCAGTCTAGTAAAGAAATCGTGATTTCGATAGGGAAAACTAATCAAGAAGGAAAATTGATTTGGAAGATTCCTAGAAAAGGAAAGTATATAATTTTATTGCCGAATAATGAGAAAAAAGAGATTGTGATTAATGATAGAAATGTAGCTAAATTAATAATGATTAACGTAAATTAATAAAAATAGGCCGAAACCAATCATATGGTTGATTCGGCCTATTTTTATATGATTTAGAAAAATTGTGAAGTAAGTATAAATTTCAGTCTAAAGATTAAAAACTTTACAATATACCCTGAAGGGTATATGATATTATACAAAGTTATAAAGTAATGTATAATATAGTTACAATTACGGAGGTGGTCTATAGTGGAATACAATCAAGATATGAAAAATAGATTGAAACGTATTGAAGGTCAAGTTCGTGGTGTGCTTCGTATGATGGAAGAAGGAAAAGATTGCCGAGAAGTTATTACACAGTTAACGGCATCTCGTTCTGCACTTGATCGTACAATTGGACTTGTTGTTGGAACGAATTTAGAGCATTGTTTACGTGAACAGTTTGAAAGTGGCAATGGTTCAAATGAAGAGTTAATTAAAGAAGCTGTTCAATTACTTGTAAAAAGCCGATAATCTGTCAAACGTAAGTGTTGACAGATTTTCAAAAACATTTTAATATACCCCTACAGGTATATGTATGTAAATTGTGGAGGAATCGATTATGAGTATAAAAGTGGATATGAGTTTAGATTGTAAAGGTTTGGCTTGTCCGATGCCTATTGTGAAAACGAAGAAGGCGATAGAAGGGTTAACACCAGGGCAGGTGATTGAAGTTAAGGCAACAGATAAAGGATCTACGGTAGATATAAAAAGTTGGGCGAGTAAAGTAGGACATCAATATATCGGGACGAAACACGAGGGTGATGTATTGGTGCATTATGTTAGGAAAGCAAACGAGCATGAAGTGAATGAAGCTGTGAAATATCCACATACAATTACGAATGCAGAATTACAGTCTATATTGTCTCATGGGGAAGAGAGCATTGTATTAGATGTTCGCGAAGCAGCGGAATTTACTTTTGGCCATATTCCATCTGCCATTTCGGTGCCATTAGGTGAATTAGACAGCGCAGTGTTAGATCAGACGAAGCAAATTTATGTTATTTGTCGAACTGGTAACCGCAGTGATGTAGCTTGCCAAATGTTGAAAGAGAAAGGTTTTTCAAATGTGAAAAATGTCATTCCTGGTATGTTAGGGTGGCAAGGAAATGTGGAGAAATAAAATTTTTTAAACAAAAATATACCTATGGGGGTAATTAAATGGACATTAAGATGTTACAAGCAAAAGATGTTGCAGAGAAAGTTTTATTCGGAGAGTTATTCATTTTAGATGTTCGTAATGAGACGGATTATGAAGATTGGAAAATTGAAGGGAAACAAGTTTCTTCTATTAATAAACCTTACTTTGACTTGTTAGATGGTGTAGATCATATTGTAAGTGAATTACCTAAAGATAAAGATGTTTTAGTAGTATGTGCAAAAGAAGGGTCTTCTATATTTGTGGCAGAGCAATTAACAGAAGCGGGATTACAAAATATTTATTATTTAGCTGGTGGAATGAAAGCTTGGAGTGAATATGTGAAGCCGTTAAAAGTAGGGGATGTACAGGGCGGAGGGAGTATATATCAATTTAATCGTCTTGGAAAAGGCTGTTTATCTTATATGGTTGTTTCTAACGGTGAAGCAGCAGTTATTGATGCGGTAAGGACAGCCGAGGCATATGAAGAGTTTGCGAAAGAGCATGGCGTTACGATTACGAATGTAATGGATACACATTTACATGCAGACCATATTTCTGGTGGACGTAAGTTAGCTGAAAAGGTAGGTGGTACGTATTGGTTACCGCCAAAAGATGCCGAGGAAGTTGTTTTCTCATACGAACCGCTTGTTGAAGGATCTGTTATTACGGTGGGGGGTACTAAAATTGTAATTGACGCATTATACTCACCAGGGCATACGATTGGAAGTACGTCATTCATTGTTGATGATTCTTATTTATTATCAGGCGATATTTTATTTGTAGATTCAATCGGGCGTCCTGATCTTGCTGGTAAGGCTGAAGATTGGGTGAGTGATTTAAGAAATACGTTATATACACTTTATAAGGAACTGTCTCAAGATTTAATTGTTTTACCAGCCCATTATTCAAAAATAAGTGAAATGGATGAAAGAGGCGTTGTGAGTGCGAGCTTACAAGATTTATTTAAAGAGAATGTAGGGTTAAATATTGCTGATGAAATAGAGTTTCGTAAAGCTGTGACAGAGAACTTACCGCCACAACCAAATGCATATGAAGAAATTCGTCAAACGAATATGGGGAAAATTCATCCGAGTGTGGAAGAAGAGCGAGAAATGGAGATTGGCCCAAATCGTTGTGCAGTGCATGAGTCATTATAAAAATAACAAATTGGAGGAATTGATCATGAATATAAAACAAGTATTAGATGCGAAAGGTTTAGCATGTCCAATGCCGATTGTAAGAACAAAGAGAGCAATGGATGCTTTAGACACTGGAGAAGTGTTAGAAATACATGTAACGGATAAAGGGTCAGTTAAGGATATTCCAGCGTGGGCAAATAAAAGTGGTCATGACATTGTAAAGCATGAAGAAGAAGGCGATGTACTAAAGTTTTGGATTAAGAAGGCGTAGTAAAGAAATAATTTTATAAATATAGAGGGGGAGTTATATGAACACAATATTAAGTACGCTTTTCATTGTACTTGCTGCAGGATTTGTTATTTCACGTTTTTTACCGGTAAAAGGTGTTCGAAATATAAGTGGAAAAGAATTAAAGAGTATAGTGGGGAAAAAGGGGAAGCAATTTATCGATGTTCGTACAGTAGGTGAATATAGAGGGAATCATATGAAGGGATTTCGAAATATCCCGTTAAATGAGTTAGCTAGTAAAGCAAATCAATTAGATAAAAATGCGGAAGTAATCGTTATTTGTCAGAGCGGGATGAGAAGTAAGCAAGCGGCAAAGGTATTAAAGAAATTAGGATTCCAGCACCTTATCAATGTTTCAGGTGGTATGAATGGTTTGTGAGGAGGACTTTAAAATGAAAGAAATGACAGCAAAAGAATTAGAAGAAAAATTATTACGTAAAGAAGCAGTAAATATTGTGGATGTCCGTGAAGTAGAAGAAGTAGCTGAAGGAAAAATTCCAGAAGCATGTAATATTCCGCTAAGGATATTAGAGTTTCGTATGCATGAGTTGAATAAAAAGAAAGAATATATTATCGTTTGTCGCTCTGGCGCGAGAAGTGCAAGAGCCGTTCAATTTTTAGAAGGTTACGGTTTTCGAGCAATCAATATGGTAGGTGGTATGTTAGCTTGGGAAGGTAAAGTCATATAGCATAGAGATAAAAGGTTTGAGCCTTTTTATAAATAATTAAATACCCCTATAGGTAATTTGAAGGAGGAACAATATGGAACAACAGAAGAAAACGACAATCGTGTTATTTAGCGGAGATTACGATAAAGCAATGGCTGCTTATATTATTGCAAATGGTGCAGCGGCGTATGACCAAGAGGTAACTATTTTTCATACTTTCTGGGGATTAAATGCTTTAAGGAAAGATGAACATGTGAATGTAAAGAAAACATTTATAGAAAAAGTATTTGGAAAAATGATGCCACGCGGTGCCGATAAGATGGGATTATCCAAAATGAATTTTGCTGGCATGGGGCCAAAGATGATTAAAGGCATTATGAAAAAACATAACGCAATGCCTTTGCCAGATTTAATTGATTTGGCGAAAGAACAAGGAATTAAACTTGTAGCTTGTCAAATGACAGTAGATTTATTAGGGTTAAAAGAGGAAGAGATTATGGAAGGGGTAGAGTTTGCAGGCGTAGGGGCATATTTAGCAGATGCTTCGGATGGGAATGTAAACTTATTCATTTAAATCACCTTCTTTTTAGAAGGAGGGGGATGTAAGGTGAGTTTAGTATTATTACTTTTTATAATTGGGTTTATAGGATCGTTTATATCAGGAATGGTTGGAATTGGCGGTGCGATTATTAATTATCCGATGATCTTATACATTCCAGTATTGTTAGGATTTACTGGTTATACGTCACATGAAGTGAGTGGTATTACAGCGGTACAAGTATTCTTTGCAACTTTTGCAGGCGCATGGGCTTATCGGAAAAGTAATGATATGGATAAAACGTTAGTTGTGTATATGGGAGCTAGTATTTTAATAGGAAGTTTCATAGGGAGCTTTGGTGCTAACGTATTAGAGGAACATACGGTCAATGTTGTTTATGCAGCGTTAGCAACAATTGCTGCTATTATGATGTTCGTACCGAAACGAAATAATAGTGGTGAAGTGACATATAATAAATGGTTAGCAAGCTTGTTAGCGTTTATTGTAGGAGGAGCATCAGGCATTATAGGTGCTGGCGGTTCTTTCTTATTAGTACCGATTATGTTAGTTATTTTAAAATTGCCGATACGTACAACAATAGCAACATCTATCGCTATTACGTTTATTTCCTCAGTAGGGATTACGACTGGAAAAGTGATAACTGGTCAAGTAGTTGTAATTCCAGCTCTTATTATTGCGGTTGCAAGTATCTTTGCTGCGCCGCTTGGAGTGCGAGTCGGGAAGAGGATCAATCAAAAAGCACTGCAATATATGTTATCGATTTTGATTGTAGGCACTGCTGTTAAAATGTGGATTGATATGATATCGAAATAAAAGGATGGGCTGCTTGTAGCCCATCCTTTTATTTATGCCCAAATAACTTTCATTAAGTTTTTATATTCGTCATTTGCTAATTTATATAGCATTCTCGTATGTTCAAAGACAAGTGCTGGATTAAAGTTTGGTTCTGAGAATGCAAGAGATGCTGAAATATCAATTGCATTTTGCTTGTTTAATGTGAATTTTGCAAAGCGATAAGATGTGTTTAATTCATTAATGACATGTAAAATATCATTTGTTGATGTTGCATCAGGCACGTGAGCAACATTGAAGCAGTATATATCCACCGTAGGATGTTCGTTTTGGAAAGCAGCGATAAGTTGAATTTTTGCGCCAGCTTCTGTCTCTAATCCTACTGAAAAATGAACAGAGCCATCATTTTCATCTATATTTTCTTCCATGTATATATCGTTGGATTTTAAGTAGTCTTTAAAATCTGAGATGTTATGTTTTACTGCAGCTTTCATATGTATGAGCCCCCTGATAATTGGAATAGATTGCTACTGTTTATTATAATTTAAAAATATTAAAAAAGATAGTTAGAAAGTTCTGATTTTTGATTCTGACGAAATAAAAAGAAGCAGTACTCTACCTCCATAGAGTACTGCTTCTTTACTATTCATTGTCGTTAGACGATGTTTCTGTATCTTCACTGCTATTTTTGTTCTTATTTTTCACTTCATTGTTACTTGATTCGCGTTCACTTGAATTTTCAGACTTAGATTCTTTTGTCTTTTTCGAATCAGAGTCTGAGTCAGACTTTGTATATGCAGGTAGCCCAAGATGAGTACGAAGTTCATTTGTAACATTAGCTAATTCTTTTTTATCTGGATTGTAGTAGTAAGTTCGACCACCACCAGCAGATTTG
This sequence comes from Bacillus cereus group sp. BfR-BA-01355, assembly GCF_022663675.1. Classification (NCBI taxonomy): domain Bacteria; kingdom Bacillati; phylum Bacillota; class Bacilli; order Caryophanales; family Bacillaceae; genus Bacillus; species Bacillus cereus group sp. BfR-BA-01355. The sequence continues at coordinate 14,266 of NZ_JAKUFY010000022.1, read as the reverse complement.
CTACATGTATCGTCACCTTTTGCCATATAGCAATCATCACCTTGGATTTGTAATTTCTCAATTTCCGAATCCGATCCGTACTTATAGAATGAAAGCATATCATCAAATGTTAAGTTTGTAACGAATTGTCCGTTAATATCATCAATGATGTTGCCAACTTTTGTTACAGAACCAGCATTTGTTAGTTTCTTTAAAATAGCTTCGATAACGAGTTGTTGACGTTGTCCACGCATTGCATCACTATCGATGTGTCTTGTTCTAGCAAGAGCAAGAGCTTCTTCGCCATTTAACTTTTGAACACCTTTTTCTAGGTGAATTGCCTCAGCATTATCATTGCTATCTTGCTCAGTAAATTCAACTGGTACATCAACTTCAACACCGCCCAAGTCATCGACGATTTTTATAAATGATTTAAAGTTAAATTTCACAAAATAATCGACAGGAACATTCATTAATTTTTCAACTGCATCAATGCTTGCTTGTGGTCCACCATTTTTTCCGTTTTTAGCAGAACCGAATGCATGAGCATGTGTAATTTTATCTTTTTTCTTTTCTATTGGAATATAAGTATATGTGTCACGTGGGATACTTAATAGTTTAACAGTTTTGCTATCTTTATTAAATGTTGCAAGTAAAAGCGCGTCTGTTCTTATAGCTTCACCATATTCTTTTCCTCGGACATCGCTTTCATCAACACCCATTATTAAAACAGAGACGTTATTTGTAATAGGTTTAACAGCTTTATCTCGTAAATCTGATTTATCACCGCGTGCTAAATCGTGTGCGGCATTTCGAACAGCAGAAGATGCTTTATTTACTAAAAACCAAGTATAACCGCCACCTATTAATAAAACGAATAGTATAGCGCTTATAATAATTTTTATTTTTTTCTTATTTTTGTTCGGTTTACTGCGTGTATTTTCTTGCAAAGATGGGTTTTGCTCCATTTCCTGTACTCCTTCATTTGGATTGAAATACGACACTCATATCCACTTATTATAATGAAATTTAGCGAAAAAAAACATTACAAATCATTTACATTTCGTAAAAATTCAATTTATTTATAAAAAGTCAGATTTTCTATATATTCTTTTTTAGATGTAGAATAAGTATAAGGGCTTTTGGTAGAAATGAAAATATATATTATGAGAAAGTGATAGGGAAGTAAGATTTGTTGAAATATAGCCAAGAAGAAATGAGTAAGCTTACTTATTTCTTCTATATAATAAAGAAGAATTTGACGGATAAAGGAGAGAGCATAATGAATCATACATCATTCCGAGCAATCGTTGTGAACGAAACGGAAAATCATCAGTTTGTAAGAAAAGTTGTTGAGAGAGAAGTAAGTAGTTTACCTGAGGGAGACGTATTCATACAAGTTCATTATTCTTCATTAAATTACAAAGATGCCCTTTCAGCTACTGGTAATAAAGGTGTTACGAGAACGTATCCTCATACGCCAGGAATTGATGCCGCAGGAGAAGTTGTGAGTAGTGAAGATAACTCCTTTAAGGTAGGAGATCAAGTTATTGTAACGGGATATGACTTAGGTATGAATACCTCTGGTGGTTTCGGAGAATATATTCGCGTCCCATCATCTTGGGTCGTGCCTTTACCAGAAGGAATGTCATTAAAGGAAAGTATGATGTATGGGACAGCGGGTTTTACTGCTGCTTTGTCGGTATATAAGCTTATTGGAGCAGGAATCAAGCCTAGTATGGGAGATGTTTTAGTAACGGGTGCTACAGGCGGCGTAGGGAGTGTAGCTGTTAGTATATTAAGTAAGTTAGGGTTTAACGTAGTAGGAGCGACAGGGAAAATGGAAGAGGAACAGATGCTACTACGTCTAGGAGCGAAAAAAGTGATTCATCGCGCGGAATTGAATGATGAATCAGGAAGACCAATGTTAAAAGGGATATACGCCGGAGTTATCGATACTGTAGGTGGACATATGTTAGAAACAGCTTTAAAAACAGTAAAGTATGGTGGTTGTGTAACGACATGCGGTAATGTGGCAGGCCAGGAACTACAAACCACGGTATATCCGTTTATTTTACGAGGTATAAGCCTTTTAGGGATAGATTCCGTGCAATGTCCAGTGGATGTGAGAAGAGATGTGTGGACGCTTTTAGCGAATGAATGGGGAAATAAAGAGTTACTATCTTATACAGAAGAATGTACATTAGAAGAATTAGAGAAGAAGTTTACACTTATATTGCAAGGAAAGTTAAAAGGAAGAACAGTTGTTAAAATATAATGAAAAAAGAGACGCTTAAGTTAGCGTCTCTTTCTTATTATAATGATTGTTTTAAATTGATTTTTCCTTGTTCGCCTAAAACACCGTCAGCGATATTTACAGCGTGATCGCCAATGCGCTCTAAGTTACTTACCATATCGACGAAGATGATACTTGCATCACCTGAACAGCTACGTTCGTTTAGACGTAATACGTGACGTTTACGAAGAACACGTTCCATTTGATCGATTTTGCGTTCTTTTGCAATAACAGTTTGAGCTAGTTCAGTATCGAAGTTTGTTAATGCTTCAACTGAGTCTTGCAGTGTTGAAATTGTTAATTCAAGCATTTCGTTTAACTCAGCTAATGCTTCGTTTGATAGTGAAACACGATTTGAAATTTGGAAATCTACAAGTTCTACAAGGTTTTCTACATGATCACCGACACGTTCAATATCTCCAACAACACCTGCTAATACGGAATGTTTTTCAGAATCTGAAGGTGAAAGTGGCTTTTCAGATAGTAAAACTAAATACTCGGTAATTTTTTTATCTAAATTGTTAATAGCTCCTTCTAGTTGGGTGGCCATGTTTTCATGTTTTTTGTCTTGCGTATTTAAAAATTGATTTGCTTCTTTTAATCCGTGTAATGAAAACTCAGCCATACGCACAATCTCTTTTTGAGCTTCAGTTAAAGCGATGGCTGGAGATTGTTCAATAAAGATTGGATTTAAATGTTGCGGTTTGAAATTAATAGCAGAATCTTCGCCGCGGATAATTTTTGTTACAATCCATGCTAATACTGCAATGAATGGGAACTGAATGATTGTATTTGTTACGTTAAATGTTCCGTGTGCAAATGCAATAGTCATTTCTGGATTCAAGTTTAATGATGTTTGGAAATATTGAATTAAACTTGTAAATGGTACTAATAAAATTGTAAAGATAATTGTACCGATAATATTAAAGATAACGTGAACTAATGCTGCACGTCTTGCTGCAATTGAAGTACCGATTGCTGCTAATACTGCTGTAATTGTCGTACCGATGTTATCACCGAATAATACAGGAAGAGATGCTTGTAAATCGATTGCACCTTGACCGAATAGTTCTTGTAAAATACCGATTGTTGCACTTGAGCTCTGTACAATTAAAGTGAAGACTGTACCGACAACAATTCCTAAAATTGGATTATCACTCATGCTAATCATTAAATCTTGGAATGACTCTAAAGAACGAAGAGGTTTCATACCTGCGCTCATTAATTCTAAACCGAAGAATAGCATACCAAAACCGAATACAACTTGACCTACAGAATGTACTTTTTTATTTTTAAAGAAGAATAGTAAGATTGCTCCAACTGCCATAACTGGGAGAGCATATTCTCCGATTTTAATTCCGATAATAAATGCAGTAACTGTCGTACCGATGTTTGCACCCATAATAACACCGATTGCTTGTCTTAATGTCATAAATCCAGCACTTACAAGTCCGACTGTTAAAGCGGTTGTTCCTGAACTTGATTGGATTAATACGGTAACTAACATACCTGCTAGTACACCCATAAGTGGGTTTGTTGTAAAACGATCTAGAATATCTCGAAGACGATCTCCAGCTGCTTGTTGCAGTCCATCGCCCATGTATTTAATCCCGAATAAGAAAATACCTAATCCACCAATGAACTGGAAGATCATATCTTGAACATTATATTCCACGCATTCCACTCCTTAAATTTCATGTACGATGTAATTATTAACTGAACCTTGAGACACTGTAAACGGTTTGCTAGTAAAATTTACACTAATTTTACAAAGAGAAGAAAAGTTTACAATCCCTTAAAGAAACAGCTGTATTTTATTGGTTTTCATCTTGTAAAAATCTTAATTCTGTAAAGAAATCACACTTTTTAGAATAATAATGTTCAGTTGAATATCAAGGAAAGCGTCTGCGAGTTCATCGTATATTTTTTGATGAAAGTTAAAAAAATATGCAGGAAAATGCATGTAGTTTTATAACAGCAAAATGAGGGAAAATAATTTTTTAACACGATAAAAAAGCTACTGATTTATCCAGCAGCTTTTTCCGTGTTTTTATCGCTATGCTTTTGTTTTCTTATGCTTGTAATGTAAATGAAGAGAAAAGCAATAAGTAACAGAGAGGAGTAACGATATACAGTTGCATAGTTTGTAAAATGAGCAATAAATCCAAATATAATAGCTCCAGCGCCGATACCAAGGTCAAATGCGGAGAAGAATGTAGCCGTTGCTACGCCGCGTCGATGCGGTGCTACGCGGTCAATCATCCATGCTTGTAGTGCAGGTTGGATCGCTCCAAAACCACTTCCGTAACATGCTGCAGCAATAATTAAGCTCGGAATTGTCGTCGTATACGACAATAAAATAATGCCTGTAAACGTTATAATAACTCCCGGAATGATGACGAATGTATGGCCTTTCGCATCATATAGCCTTCCAGAGAATGGACGAGTTACAGCAATTGCTAGTGCATTACATAAAAAGAAGAGGCTAATATCAGCTATGCCGACTTCTGTAGCAAATAGTGTGATAAAACTTCCGATTCCTCCGTACATTAATGTAATACATAATATTAATAATGAAGGAAGTAAAGCTTTACGCTCAATAAATCCATCGAGAAAAGTACTAGATGATTGTTGTGGCGGCTGTTTCGTTTTTTGGATTTGAAGTAGTTTCGTTAATATTAATGAAACAATTGTGCACGATAGTGCACATAAAAAAAGAATTGTGAAGTTATATGTTTGCATGAGCCATAGTCCTATAAGTGGACCGAGGGCCATTGCAATTGTTCCAGAAAGGCCAAAATATCCCATGCCTTCTCCGCGGCGAGCTGAGGGAATTAAATCAGAAACGACAGTTCCATATGTAGTCGTTGTAATACCGAAACCAGCTCCGTGTAAAATACGAACAGCAAGCAAGAGAAAGATAGTTGAGGCGAAAAGGTAACTGCCCATAGCGAGTAAACAGATAGCAGTACCGATCATTAAAATGATTTTTTTATTAAATTTTTGCAAGGCGTTCCCAGTTAGCGGTCTAACAAAAAGTGCCGCAACGGTAAACATACCGACAACAAATCCGATATTGGAACTTGTGCCACCAATTTCTTTCACATAAACAGGTAAGGTTGGAATTAACATTTGAAACCCTAAAAACATACATAAGTTTGCAAAAATTAAAGCAACAAACTCTTTTGTCCATAACGGTTCTCGTTTTACGAGTATTGCTTCTCCCATATATTCATCCCCTATATAAAATTTTCCCGCTATTAACGGGCAGTAAAACTCCCACCTCAAAATCGGACTGGAGCAAAGAAGTTAGGTGGGAGATCAACTGCCCGTAAATGCCCGATTGGTTCAACTAATAATCAGTGGGGGATGAACACCCCCCTCACTGATTAAAGTTTCACTTTATCTCTTTTCTTTCGAGTATATGTATTGGCCAATGCAACAGTCAAGGAAGGTGTCTTGAAAACGGATAACAATTTTTAAGGCGAAAAACTGACAAATTTGTGTAAAAGCTACACAACTATGAAAAAAAGATGTAAAGTATAGATGTATAGACTTGTAGGTGTTAAGAATGATAGAAATTGTTTTTTCTTTAAAGAAAGCGGATTCAAAAGAGTAGTGAACAAGAAGGGGAGATATACTTTTTCACTACATATATTTGAAAAGGTTTACAATATGATGAAGAAAGAGGCGTGTACATATGAGACGATTAGGTATTTCTATTTATCCAGAACATTCAACAGTAGAGAAAGATAAGGAGTATTTAACATTAGCAAGTAAATATGGATTTACACGTGTGTTCACATGTTTATTATCTGTGGATGGAGAAAAAGAGAAAATTATTGAAGAATTTAAAGAAACGATCTCACATGCGAATGCATTAGGGTTCCAAGTATTAGTTGATATTAGTCCATCTGTTTTTGAACAATTAGGTATTTCGTATAATGATTTATCATTCTTCCATGAATTGGGTGCGTACGGTATTCGTTTAGATGTTGGTTTCTCAGGATTAGAAGAATCAATTATGACTTATAATCCGTATGGTTTGAAAATTGAGATTAATATGAGCAATGGTACGAAGTATGTAGATAACATTATGAGTCATAGACCAAATCGTGAAAATTTAATTGGTTGTCATAATTTTTATCCGCATCGTTATTCAGGGTTATCATACGATCATTTCATTAAATGCTCGAAACAATTTAAAGATTACGGTATGAGAACGGCTGCTTTTATTTCATCATTTGATGCAACATACGGACCTTGGCCAGTAACAGAAGGGTTATGTACATTAGAGCAGCATCGTGAATTATCGATGACAACACAGGCGAAGCATTTATTTGCGACAGAATTAATTGATGATGTTATTATTGCAAACGCATATGCGTCAGAAGAAGAATTACAAGCACTAGGTGCATTAAATAAAGAGAAACAAACATTTGATATAGAACTATATGATACAACGACAGAACTAGAAAGAATTATCGTATTAGACGAACCACATTTTTATCGCGGAGATGTATCTGAATATATGATTCGTTCTACACAAAGTCGTGTGAAATATAAAAAAGAAGAGTTTAAACCTCATAATACGCGCGAAATTAAGCGTGGAGATTTATTAATTGATAATGAACAATATGGCCAGTATAAGGGCGAATTACAAATTGCATTAAAAGATATGGTGAATACAGGAAAAACAAATGTAGTTGGTCGAATTATAGAAGAAGAAATTTTCTTATTAGATTATTTACAAGCATGGGATAAATTCGGATTCATATTAAAGAAATAGAGAGAATATAAAGGGGAAAAACTACTGATTTCAGCAGCTTTTCCCCCTTTATATATAAAGAGCGAGAGGAAGAGCTATGACAAAGGTGCAGCAGCGATTAATTTCTATTTTAGAGGAGTTTTTAGAAGAGAAATCGATGTTAAATCGAGCTTTTTTAGCGGGCCGTTTACATGTATCAACGAAGACGATTCAAAAGGATATAAAATTATTAAATGATATATTGGAAGAAAACGGAGCGAAAATCGAATCGCAAAGAGGGACTGGGTACGAATTAGAAATTATACAAACGAAGAAATTTGAAGACTTTTGTGTGAGTCTATTTCAAAAACAGACGGAAAAGATCCCAACTTCTTATGAAGAAAGAATAGCGTACATTCTGCAGCGTGTTTTAACGGCAGAGGGATATGTGAAGCTTTCAGAATTAGCGGAAGAGATTTATGTGAGCAAATCAACGGTTAATTTAATTATGAAAGATGTTACAGATATATGTGGTCGCTATAAATTACAAATTGAGAAGAGACCGTATTATGGTATACGTATTGTTGGAGAGGAATTTAATATTCGTTCTTGTTTATCACAATATGGTTTACCGCGTTATGACCATACTCCGTTTCATGAGCAATTTGAGCAGACGGAGACATATTTATCGCTACCTTATATATCACACATCCGTTCAATTATATTAAAGTATATTGAAGGTGGAACAATATATTTATCTGATATAGAAATTGATAATTTAGTCATTCATATTGCAATCGCATTAAAGCGTTGTCAAAGTCAACATTATATGAAAGAACTGCATACGGAGCAATCAGAACTTATAATAAAGAAAGAATATACAATTGCGAAGCAGATTTTAGGAGATTTAGAGAAAGAGTTGAAATTTTCATTTCCAGAAGAAGAAGTATTATATGTGACGATGCATTTATTAAGTACTGCTGTTACAACGAGAGATCGCTATGAAAATGTAGAAGAGCTATTAGGAAAAGATATATATGCATTTATGCAACATATTCTTTTTAAAGTAGCGGAAGAACGGAATCTTATTTTTTATTATGATGAAGAATTATTATTTGGATTTGGTATTCATTTAAAAACGTTATTAAATCGTTTGAAGTATAAGTTAAATACGAGAAATCCTCTTTTGGCAGAAGTGAAAAAGAATTATCCGTATGCTTTTGAAATTGCGGTTCTTGTTGGAGATATCATTGGTGAATATACGGGTGAATCGATCCCTGAAAGTGAAATTGGCTATATTGCAATTCACTTCGGCGGAGCGATGAGCCGTTTGCAGGAGCAAAATCAAAAGAAAAGATGCTTATTAGTTTGTGCGACTGGTCAAGGAAGTGCACAACTATTAAAATATAAAATTTTATCACAGTTCCGAGATAAATTAGAGATTGTAGGTATTACAGGCTATTATCAATTGAAAGTAGAAGATCTTTATAAAGAAAAAATAGATTGTATTATTAGTACGATTCATATACCGAGTGGCTTGCCTGTTCCAGTTATAAAAGTGAATTCAATATTTGATGATAAAGAGATTAAATCGATTGGTCAGCGGTTGTTTACGCATGTGAATAATAGTGTGCAGCCTTATATTAAGGAAGATTTAATTTTTTTAAATCATAGTGCTTCTACGAAAGAGGATGTTATTCAGTTTTTATGTGAGAAAGCTGCTGAGAAACATTATGTACAAGAAAACTTTTATGCTTCTGTTATGGAAAGAGAAAATACGTCTCCGACAGCGGTTGGGAATTCAGTTGCAATCCCGCATCCGATGCAGTTATTAAGTGAGGAAACTTTTTTGATGTTTTGCACACTTGAAAAGGCTGTTGATTGGGGAGATAAAAAAGTACAAGTAATTATTTTATTTAGTGTAAAGCGCAATAATAATGAAGATTTGCAAAGGCTTTATGATTTTTTATATGATATTATGTCTAGTCAAACTACGATAGAGAAACTTACTCAGACCGAGGTAATTGAAGATTTTCAAGAGATTTTATTATCATTTTGAAAAAGTATATAAAAACTTCCGTTACATAACGGAAGTTTTTTATGTTTAATTGTATGCGTTTTCATAATAAGATAAAAATATAGAAAACATATAGCTTGGGGGAATTTAAAATGGCTGATATGCAAACTCCATTTGCATTAATTTTACATGGTGGCAATGCGAGAAGTGCAGCGCTTGAAGCAATCGCTTTTGCAAGACAAGGAGATTTTGAGAATGCGGGTGAAAAGATGAAACTTGCTAGTGAGGAAATTTCAGCAGCACATCGTATTCAAACGGATTTAATTCAAGAAGAGGCAAGAGGAAATCATGCAGAAATCAGTTTACTGTTAGTGCACGCACAAGACCATTTAATGAATGCAATTACAGTGAAAGAACTAGCTGAAGAATTTATTACTCTTCATAAACGAGTAGAAGAGAAAGTGACAGTATAAGATGTATATTTTATTATGTTGTGCAGCAGGCATGTCAACGAGTATGGTCGTAAGAAAAATGCAAGAAGAGGCAAAGAAACAGGGGAAGAATTATAAAATTAAGGCGGTTGATTCAGAACTTGTGAAACTTGAAATAAAAGAAGCCGATGTCGTTTTAATCGGTCCACAAGTGAAATATTTATTTCCAGCTGTAGAGTTTCTTGCAAACTCATACAACATACCAGTTGCAATTATAGACCAACGAGATTATGGCATGTGTGATGGTTTGAAAGTGCTTAGGCAAGCAGAACAATTAGTTTTAGCATAATTATATTTTTTTAAATATAAACATTATAATGTTATAAAGTTTATTTCATTCTTTTATAGTAGAGAGAAAGAGGAGGGCTATTGATGAATGGGTTTATGAGTTTTATGGAACAAAAGATTATGCCAACAACGCAAAAGATTGCAGGACAACGACATTTATTGGCAATTCGAAATGGGGTTATTTCTACATTACCGTTAACGATCGTCGGGTCATTTTTCGTTATCTTTTTAAATTTACCAATTGATGCATATATGGAATGGATTGCACCGTTTCGCCATATTTTAGATATTCCATTCCGATTTACAGTAGGACTAATGGCCTTATACGCAGCGTTTGGAGTAGGGGCTTCGCTCGCGAACTTTTATCAGCTCAATCAATTAAGTGCAGGGCTACTATCTGTACTCGCCTTTTTACTAGCATCAGTTGAACCAATTCAAATTACGAAAGCTGTACCAGGTGTTATTGATGCAGGTCGATATATTTCAGTAGGAACATTAAGTGCAACGTCTTTATTCGGCGCAATTGTGACAGCATTAATTGCAGTGGAAATTTATCATTTTATGATTAAGCATAATATCTCAATAAAATTACCAGACAGTGTACCACCAGCAGTTTCAAATTCGTTTGCAGCATTAATTCCAACATTAGTAGTTATTCTTTTATTCTGGGGCATTCGCTACGGTTTGAAATTCGATGTAAATACAACAATTACATACTTAATCGCACCATTAAAATCAGTACTAGTAGGAAATAACTTATTCGGTGGTTTATTAACAGTATTCTTAATCGTGTTCTTCTGGTCATTTGGTATACATGGACCGGCAATTTTAGGACCAATCATTCGTCCGATGTGGGATTCCGCAATTCTTGAAAATATGGAAGTGTTCACGGCTACAGGAAATGCACATCAGTTACCAAACTTATTTACAGAGCAGTTCATTCAATGGTTCGTATGGATTGGCGGATCTGGCTCAACGTTAGCTTTAGTAATTATGTTTATGTTCTCTAAATCTAAGTTCCTAAAAGAGTTAGGTAGATTATCATTCGTACCAGGTTTATTCAATATTAACGAGCCAATTATTTTCGGGGCACCAATTGTAATGAACCCAATCTTAATTATTCCGTTCGTTATTACACCGTTAGTGACAACGACAGTATCATATTTCGCAGTTGTTTCAGGTATGATTCCACTCATGATGGCGAAATTGCCATTTACGATGTTAGCACCAATTGCAGCGGTGATTAGTACGGACTGGACAATTATGGCTGGTGTACTTGTACTTGTTAACTTTGTAATCTCATTCGTTATTTACTATCCATTCTTCAAAATGTATGAGAAACAACAATTAGCAGGAGAGGAGAAAACAGAATGCTCGGAGCAATTATCATCTTAATTACATTTGTGATCGGACAGTGTATTGCCCATTATTCGAAATGGGTACAAAGTAAATCCTTATTAGTGTTACTACTAGTATCAGTTTTATTTATCGGTTGTTCAATGGGTGCATATGTAATGTTAGGTCTACACTCACCGTACGTAATTATTGTACCGACAATTTTATGTGCAACATGTTTATCTGCAAAATATAGATTTACGAGCATGGCATTAATACAACGTGTGAAGGAGATGCAAAAGCATGGAGCGTAAATTAGGGATTTCACTTTATCCAGAACATTCAACGAAAGAAAAAGATATGGCTTATATTTCGTCAGCGGCACGACACGGTTTTTCAAGAATATTTACTTGTTTGTTATCTGTGAATCGTCCGAAAGAAGAAATTATAGCTGAATTTAAAGAGATTATTAATCATGCGAAAGATAACAATATGGAAGTTATTTTAGATGTAGCTCCAGCTGTGTTTGATCAGCTTGGTATTAGTTATAGTGATCTATCATTTTTCGCAGAGTTAGGTGCAGATGGTATTCGATTAGATGTAGGCTTTGACGGATTGACGGAAGCGAAAATGACGAATAATCCGTACGGTTTAAAAATCGAGTTAAATGTAAGTAACGATATTGCGTACTTAGAAAATATTCTTTCGCATCAAGCGAATAAATCAGCTTTAATTGGTTGCCATAATTTTTATCCGCAAAAATTCACTGGTCTTCCGTACGATTATTTCATTCGCTGTAGTGAACGCTTTAAAAAGCATGGTATTCGCAGTGCAGCCTTTATTACATCACATGCCGCAAACATCGGTCCATGGGATATTAACGACGGATTATGTACGTTAGAAGAGCATCGTAATTTACCAATTGAAGTACAAGCGAAGCATTTATGGGCAACAGGGCTAATTGATGATGTCATTATCGGAAATGCTTATGCAAGTGAAGAGGAGTTAGAAAAACTAGGAAATTTAAATCGCTACATGTTACAGCTAAAAGTGCACTTTGTAGACGAAGCGACTGAAGTAGAGAAGAGAGCTACGCTGCAAGAATTACATGTAAGACGCGGCGACATAACAGAGTATATGATACGTTCTACAGAAGTGCGTAAAAAATATAAAGACTATGACTTCCCAGTGCGCGAAAGTGTGCTACAGGAAAGAGGGCAAGTTGTAATTGGTAATAACTCATTCGGAAAGTATAAAGGTGAACTGCAAATCATTTTAAAAGAAATGCCGATAGATGAACGGAAAAATATCGTCGGTACAATTGCGGAAGAGGAGTTATTCTTACTAAATTATGTAGGAGCTTGGACGCAGTTTACTTGTGTGGAATAGAGAAGAGAAGGAGAGGATGCTGTGGCATCCTCTTTTTTCTATTGATATAGTAGTCTATCGTATATAGAATGCAAAGAGATAGATTTCATTTGGACGGGAGAGAAGGAGATGGAAGAGTATATAGATGATTTATTAAGGCGGATGGCTGATGAAGAAACAGAGATTTGGCATCGTGCGTATGATGAAGCAAAAGCGTTAAATGACTTATTAACTTTTCCTTATTTACAGCAGAAGGTAATCAAAGCAAAAAAGGTATCTATGAAGAAAGATATTTATTATTTAATGACGAAACTCGCCATCAATACGAAGGAAATCTATATTGCTGATTATCTTATAGATCGTTTGGAATGTGAACAAATCCCGACTTTGTTAAGTGAACTGCTTAGTAATATTTATACATTGCCAGAAGTAAGTAGTACAAATAAAATCATTCCGTATATTTATCATAAAAACGATAGTGTTCGTTATTGGGCAGTTGCTTCCTTAAAGTTATATAAATCGTTAGAAGCGGAAAGTGCGTTGCTAAAGTTGCTGGATACTGAAGAAAATAAAGATGAGATTACACATATTTGTTATACATTGCTTGAGATTGGAACGAAGCAATCGATTCTGCCGTTAACAAAGCTTTTATATAGTAATAGTGTCTATGTTCGTTCAACCGTTATTGAGGTTTTAGCAAAAATAGGGGGATCGGACTTACAAATAGTTTATATTGAAGCTTTACATGATAGAAATGTGATGGTGAAATATGAAGCTGTTCGAGCTATTTATACGTATGGCGACGAAATGGCAATGAGAGCAATTTGCGAACGTGTGAATAAAATTGTTGCTAGAAGACGTAAAAATGAAGTAGAGCCTACGGATGAAGCAGAGATTATCATTGCTCTTCGTTTCTTACATAAGTTTGCTAATCATGAAGAAGTTTTAAAGATATTTGATAAAGTGTACAAAAAACGTGGAAACTTGTTTATGTCGGAGAGGGAGTGGCTTCGAGATAATATTACTTACTTTCAAGAGAAAGAAAGCATGTAAGAATCATAAAAAAGAGCCAGCCTCAACGATGAGACTGACTCTTTTTTATAACTAGTTTAATACTTTAACTGTAACTGTTTTACGTCCCCAGCTACTTGATGTGCCTTTATCTGGCATTAAAACGTCGATTTTATTACCTTTAATAGCCCCACCAGTATCACCAGCGATTGCTACTCCGTAACCTTCAACCCATACTTTTGAACCTAATGGAATGACACTTGGATCAACTGCAATTAGTTTCATGTTTGGATTAGCTGTTAAGTTATGACCCATAGCTGATTTTACTTGGTCGCCTGCTTTATAACCATTTTCAAGTGGATCTGCTGTGTAAGCTGTTGCTACAACACGTAACTCACGAGAAGATGATGGTGTACTTGTTTCAGTTTCTTTTGCAGCAGGTTGTTGTGTAGCTGGTTTTTGAGCTTTAGCCGCTTCACGAGCTTTAGCTGCTTCTTGAGCCTTAGCCGCTTCACGAGCTTCAGCTGCTTCTTGAGCCTTAGCTGCTTCACGAGCTTCAGCTGCTTCTTGAGCTTTAGCCGCTTCACGAGCTTTAGCTGCTTCTTGAGCCTTAGCCGCTGCTTGAGCTTCAGCATCTGCTTGAGCTTTAGCTGCTTCACGAGCTTTAGCCGCCTCTTGAGCTTTAGCTTCTGCTTGAGCTTCAGCATCTGCCTGAGCTTTAGCTGCTTCTTGAG